>NZ_JBFBAD010000025.1:0-97169 GCF_040682075.1 Actinoplanes sp. NPDC051411
AGGCGACTCCTACGACAACGCCATGGCCGAAGCGTTCAACTCGCTCTACAAGGCCGAACTCGTCCGCAACAAAGGCCCCTGGCGCGGCCTCGACGACCTCGAGATGGCCACCGTCGAGTACATCGACTGGTACAACAACCGCCGGCTACACGGCGAACTCGGACACGTCCCGCCCGCCGAACACGAAGCCCTACACGCGATGACCCAACCGGTCACCGCAACCCCAAAACCAACTAACAAACTCTCCATCAAACCCGGGGCTTGACACTTTCCTCTGAGCTACGAGGGCCTGCGGCATATATCGCACTTACCAGCGCGTTCCCCGTCCCGCCCGGGCGTGCCGGGGGCCCGACCGATGCCATAGGGTGCGCCGGCAGCGGTCCCGACGCTGGTCGAAGGACGCGCGAAGCAAATCCGGGCATTCTGGTCGCGGTGCAGGGCTGTTCCGGACAAGCCCCGCCCGGTGCCGCCGGGTGCCAACGACTCGCGGAGCAGCAATGTAGGTGACTTGACCCCTCCAAACGGAGACGACGCGACTGCTCGTGCAGGGGCACCGCTGGGCGCGGTTCCTACGGCAGCCTCGCCGGGGCGCCTCTTGGGGCTGCCGTTCTAGAGTGGCGTTTATGGCGATCGATGACTTGCCGCTGCCGGTGGTGAACCTGCTCAATGTCATCGGTGTGCCGTGGCCCTACCTCGACGAGGACACGCTGCAGGCGTTCGCGTCGCTCACCCGCGACTTCGCCACCGCCGTACAGACCACGCACGACGAAGCTACGCAGACCGTCAAGAACATCGCCGCGGCGTACCAGGGGTCGGCGACCGACGCGATGACCTCCGGGTGGGCGAAGCTGTCGGCCCGGCACGTCGATGAACTGCTGACCGCCTGCCATGTACTCGCCGACGCCCTCGACGTGGCCGCCGGCTACGTAATGGCCCAGAAAGCCGAGGCCACCGTAATCCTGATCGACATGGCCGCCGCGTTCATCGCCGACCAGGCCGCGGCGGTCGCCACGTTCGGCATCGCCGAGGCCGCCGCGCCGCTGATCATCGTGGGCGCGGAGAAACTCGTCCAGTCGCTGGCCGCCGATCTGGAGCAGTACATCCTGGCCAAGGTGGTCGAGGCAGCGGCGAAACCGTTGCTGGCCAAGATCGAGGACGCGGTCAGTGGGCTGGACTGGTCGAAGTCCGGCGCCCAAGCCGACCCGGCCGACCAGTTCTCCATCGACCCGGCCGCGGTCGCCCAGCACGTCGCGGTGCTACGGCAGCAGGCCACCCAGATCGGGCAACACGGCACCCAGTTCGCCGCCAAAGTCCGGGCACTGAACTTCTGATGGCTGAAGGTGGCGAAATCCGTGCCGTGGCCAAAGGTATCGCCGACGACGTGGCGAAGGCGATGGAGGACTCCACCGCAGCCACCGAGAAGGTGACGACGGAAGCCGCCGACAAGATCGCCAACAGCGTCGCGGAACATCAGGCCAACGACGCCAACGTCCGCGACCGGCTGCACGGCGCGGCAACCGGCCGACCCGCCTCGTCCGCTCAGCCGGCCACGGCCGCCGAGCAGATCAGGAACGGCCAGCGTTACACCGGGCGGAAGTTGCCGCAGCAGGGCGGCCCACCCGGCGGTACGCTCTACAAGCAAGATCCACAAACCGGTCAGATCACGAACTACACCACCTACGACGCGGATGGGAACGCGATCAAACGGGTGGACCTGGCCGGGCGCCCGCACGGTGGCGTGCCCACCCCACACGTCGTTGAATACGATACGAACGTCAATCCGAATACTGGGCAAGTCTTCGTGCAGCAACAGCGTCACGTGCGCCCGGCGACACCGGATGAGATCCCATGATGGAGCCGTCGATGACGAGTGGAGCCGGCGAACGGCCGCTGCCCCGATTCTTTGTGCAATGGCGTTCGGAGTGGGGCGACCAGGCGGCCGACTGGACGCCGACCGACTACCTCAACCAGCAGTCATCCATCGGACCGACAATCGCGGCCGGCTGGCTGTTCAACCCCGCAACCGTCGAATACCGGGGCGGGGTCTTCCTCGCCGAGCGCTTCTCCGCGCCGAACGTGGACGAATGGTTCGAGCGGTACCCCAACGAGCCCTCGCGCATCGAGTCCGTGGTCAACGCCGTCGTTCTCTACGACTACTTCGTCAACAGCGACACCGATCCCTATGAGGACGCGCTTCCCGGTCTTGCAGCCGACATCGGCGCGTGCTGGCAGGGCATTCTCACGCTGCGATACCCCAAGCTGGCCATTCACGTCGAGGTCGCCGATGGTACCGATGATGCCGAGTACGGCCCATCAGTGACCTTCTGGACCAGACACGACGGGGTCGCCCCCCGAATCTGAAGGTCCACGAGAACGCCGTCACTGTCCGCTCAGCTCGATCTTGAGAAGTACGACCTGGGCGAAATCACCACCGCGCTGGCCGAACCGGACTGACGACATGCTCGTGGCCGACGACGCGGCCGATCGGTTCCTCGCAGGTCGTCTCGATCCCAAAGTGCCGTGAAAGGGAACCTGCCGGCCGCTGCCACCTCGTCCGTGTACTGATGTCCGTGCCGGGCTGTCCGATACGCTGCCGCCGTGGAGCAGCTCAGCCGGGCCGAGCTCGACGAGTTGGTCGCCGAGGCGACTGTGGACGCCTACAACGAAAGCGAACAGCTCACCGGGCTCTACACGATGATCGAGGACGACCTTGCGATGCCGTTCGGCACCGTAGTCCTCGGCGTCGAAGTGACCGTATGGAAGGTCGACCTGCGCGACGACGGGATAGTGGCGATCTGTGAGCGCGGCCGAGACCGGCAGGCGATCAAAATCCTCGACCTTCCGCTGCCCGATCCTCCGCCGGAAGGCGCCCAGTGGATCGCCGCGTACCGGCGATGGGATGGTCGATGAGCGAATACCAGTACTACGAATTTGTCGCGATCGACCGATCCTTGACCGAAGCCGAGCAAGACGAACTGCGGGCCGTGTCGACCCGCGGTCAAATCTCGTCCACAAGCTTCGTCAACGAGTACCAGTGGGGTGAGCTGAAGGCTGATCCTCGCGCCTGGATGGAACGGTACTTCGACGCCCACCTGTATCTCACGAACTGGGGCACCTACCGGATCGCCTTGCGGCTCCCCTTGGCAGCGCTCGATCCGGCTACGGCAGCCCGCTACTGCTGCGGCAACCAGATTCAGTGCTGGACGACACGTACCCACCTGATCTTCGACCTCTACAGCAATGACGAAGAAGGCACCGAAGACTGGGTCGATCCGCAAGGACGGCTGGCCGCGATCACCCCGATCCGGGCCTAGCTGGCCCAAGGTGATCTTCGGCCGCTCTACCTGATGTGGCTGCTGGTCGTGCAGGACCGGGAGTTGGACGAGGACGAGGTGGAGCCATCGGTGCCACCTGGCTTGAACAGCTTGTCCGGCGCACAGCGGGCATTGGCCGATTTCGTCCGGCTGGATCCCGACCTCTTGGCCGCCGCCGCAGCGGCGAGCGACCCGCTGATCGTGAAGACGCCGTCGACCGCAATTTTGCGGCGTTGGGTGAAGGGCCTGCCGGAGGCGGACAAGGACACGCTCCTCTTGCGGATTTTGCAGGGTGAGGGCGCACTGCTGCGTTCGGAAATGCTGCGCCGGCTTCACGGCGGAAGCAGCGCACGAGCGGCCGAAGGCAGCCGAACCGTCGGTGAACTGTTGGCTGGTGGAGAGACGGCGTGGGCGGAAGGACAGGAGGAGGCAAGGAGGCGAGAAACGAAAGAACGTCTCCGTCGCGAGAAGGCAGCCGCCGCTGCCCAATCGCAGCGGCTGGACCTGCTGGCGCGCGATCCGGAGTCGGCTTGGGAACAGGTGGACACGTTGATCGAGAAAAAGCGGCCGAGAGAATACGACGCCGCCACCGCACTCCTCGACGACCTCCATGCGCTGGCCGCCCAGAACGACGACCTTGCCGCATTCAGCGAACGAATGACGGAGCTGCGAGAGTTGAACGCGCGCAAGACGAGCCTGATAGATCGATTCGACCGCGTAAAGCTCCGTGATCAGAGCTACTGCGGATCTGTTAGCTCGCGAGGGGTTCGGCCGCCAGCGAAGGGACGGGAAGTGACTGCCTCGATTGGAATATGGGCGCAAGGTGGCCTGACCGACGACGTGACCACGGCCCACGCTTACTACTACTGACGATGGAGTGGTGTGGACGACGAGCTGAGTCAGGTCCGCCACCAGCTTGAACGCGTCCGCGCGGAGAACGTGCGTCTTGTACGACTTCTTGATCTCCGCGGACAGGACACGACTCCGTCACCCGAGCAACTCGCCGCTGGCCGTACAGTGACGATGTCTTCGCCGGTCAGCGACAAGCTCGCGCTCTATGCGAGTCTCTTTCGAGCGCGGACCGACGGATATGCGGTGCGATGGGAGAACGCCAGAACCGGAACCGGCGGCTGGATGCCAGCAGTTGCGGGAGGATGGCGTAAGGGCATTGATCGGCGCTCGGTGAATTACCTACCCCTGACCGCGGAGGTGGTGGCCGCACCTGCCCTCGACACGCTCTTCCCAGCTGCTCCTATCTCCTTCGACGGACTGCTGATCCAGTGCGCCGGCCGAGTAGTACGAGCAGCGCCCGGAAAGGACACCGCGGAAGTTCACGACTACCACGATCCCGCGGTGCCGCTCATCGCCGCCTCGTTGCAGCGCCGGATGCCGGGATACCGCGCGCTCGGCTTCGTCCAGACATGAGCGAACCTTGCTGACCCTGCGTTCGCCGAGGCAAGAACTAGCACGAGCTAGGCCGCGTCTTGAAACCCGACGTAACGTTCTGCCAGCCGGTCCGGGTCTGGACGATCTGGAAGCGATCGCGGCAGCGCGATCTGAGCACCATGCATTGCGTGCAGGCCGCAACGCAGCATCGGTCCGTCGACCTCGGTCAGGATGTCGGCACGCATCTCGACAACAAAGTCTGGTCGGATTCCGAGGATGTTTACGTCGTACGGGTGAAACCGTCCTGCTCGACCGCAACAAGATGGAAGGCAGATGCTCACTAGACCGAGTTGAACGAAGTGGCCGCCCGTTTGACCGCGCTGCTGATCGATAAGCATCCTGCGGTCGAGGTCCTCCCTGATGGCCGGTACCTACATCGCATCATCGGCCCACACCCGTTCTGATCAACGAAACCGCGGTTCAACGTGTCGCAGCCAGATGGCTTTATGCCGGGCTGAACGTGGTGCATGAGTTCCAACGCTCCACCTGCCGCGTTCCGCCCGGCGGGCTACCCAGCCGGTCCGGCTGGTGCGGATGGGTGTCAGCTTGCCCGGAATGGGTAACCACGTCTGAATGCGAGGCGGAGCTGCGCAAGGAGAGAACGGTGCGCCCGGGGTGACTCGGCGCGTTGTTCGGCTGTTTGTGCTGCTTGGCGTGGTGGTTGGGGCTTACCTCGTGCTGAGCCTTTTCGATCATGCGGCGCGGGCCGATGTGGGATCGGTTGGTCGGTCGACTAGTCAAAGTGGCTCAACGAAGCCGGTCGCCTCGGTCAAGGTCGTGGCTGCCGGCGCCAAGAAGGGCATCCCGGCAAAATCGAGGTCGACCGCTCCGAAGGCCCACCCCCAGAAGATCCACCGGTCGACGATCAAGAAGACCGAGGCCCACCTGCCGAAAGTCCAGGTGGCGAAGAACATTCACGCCCCGAAGATCCAGGCACCGAGGAAGATCCAGGCGCCGAGAGTGCGGGCGGGCAAGACGGTCCGGCGGGTGCAGGTCCGGGCGTCGAAGGTCAGCCGGCCGGTGTCCGATGCCGTCCGGGACGTTGGCCGAGCGAAGATGATCGCGACTCGGAAGGCGATCGTCGGGCAGACATTGTCGAACGGCGCCCGGCTGCCCGCGCTGGGCAATCTGCCGCAGGCAGCACTCGCCGGTGGGACGCGGCTGCCCGATCTGCCGCCGTCGGGAATGCCCGCTTTGCCCAAGCTGCCGTCGTTGCCGCAGCTGCACTCCTCGCCTCAACTGCCGTCGTTGCCGCAGCTCCACTCCCGGCCGAAACTGCCGTCATTGCCGCAGCTGCCGTCCGGCCTACCGCGGGCTTCGACCCGAACTACCGCCTTGGCCAGCGCTCTTGACCCGTTCCAGTCGCTCATGCCGCAGGTGTTCCTGCTCCCGCAGCCGCCGGCAAATGGGCTCTCCTCGGTGACCAAGGCGCCGGCAGCAGGGGCTCAGCCGCGAACAGCGCCGCCTCCGGCTCCCCCGCGGCAGCCGGCCGACCGCTCGACTCCCGCCGGGCAGGCACGTGACTCCGGTGGCAGCAATGCACCCGCGATGGGCACCGTCCTGGCGTCCTGGCGGCCTGAGATCGCGGCCGCCGGCCGTCGCCTGCCTGTCTATGTTGTTGCCCGCGGACGCACCGTCCGCTATGCGGGCCCTCCCAGCTGAACCGACTCCCGCAGGGGATCCGGAAACCGGCCGGCACCAGTTCGGCCGTACCGAAGCTTTGACCCTGGCTGGGAGGCCAATCGTGACTCGCATTCTGCTCGTCGAACCCATGAATCTGCTCCGCGGCGCCTTGGCGGCGATGTTGTCGCTGGAGGAAGACCTCGAGGTGGTGGCCGATCTGGGCGCCCTCGATCAGGCGCTGGATATGGCCCGCGCGGTGCCGCCGGACGTGGCCGTGGTCAACATCGCGCTTCTGGCCGGTGACGGCCTGGCCACGATGGCCGGGCTGGCCGCGGAGCAGCCCGGTTGCGCCACCTTGGTGCTGGCCGGCCCGGATGAGTCGGGGCTGCTCAGCCGGGCGCTCGACCTGCGCGTCGACGGTGTCGTCGGCACCCAGGCCGCTCCTTGTGAGCTGGTCCGGGGCATCCGCCGGCTGGTGCGGGGTGAGCGGGTCATCGACGCGAGCCTGGCTGTGGCGATGGTGGCGGCGCCGCGTAGTCCGCTGTCGCCTCGGGAGCTCAACGTGCTGAGCGTGGCCGCGTCCGGGGTGCCGTCCACGGAGGTCGCCGCCGAGCTGCATTTGAGCACCGGGACCGTACGCAATTACATCTCGGCGATCCTTCGCAAGACCGGTGCCCGCAACCGTCTGGAGGCGATCCGTCTCGCCGAGGGGGCCGGCTGGTTTCACTGACGGCGACGCAGCCGCACCTGGCGGGGTGCGACTGCGTCGGACGTACCGGTCAGAGCTGAACGGGTCAGAGCTGGCCGAGCAGAGCCAGGATGGCGTTGAGGAGTGCGGTCAGTCCACCCGCGGTGGGGGTGCCGTCGAGCAGGTGGGTGATCGCGCACAGCAGGTTGCCGAGCAGGTTGCCGGCCCCTTGCACCGCGGTGATCACCAGGTGCACCTGGTTCAGGTCGACCACCAGGCCGAGCAGGTCGAGGTGCAGCGGCCCGAGAACGAGGTTCAAAACCTGGCACGTCGCTGCGGCGACGGTCACCGGCATGCTGACGGTACGGGTGACGGTGCCGACGGTGGCGCCGGACGCGTCGGTGACCGTACCGGTGAGGACGCCGGCGGCCAGCACGTTGCCGTTCTGCGTCGAGAACTTCGTCGGGGTGAAGCTACCGGCGAAGGAGCCGCCGTTGGCGGCCGTGCCGGTGATCGGTGTGGCGAGGGCGGTTACGGGGGGCGCGGCTGCCTGGGCGCTCGGAGCGGCGCTGGCCACACCCGCACCCGCGAAGCTCAGGCCCAACGCCGCGAGCACTGTTACGACGATCATCGATAGCCGTTGCCGATGGGTCATCGTTCCTCCTGCTGAAATCATCCGTCTGGCTTCGGTTTGTCATCGATAAGCCTCGTTGCCGATGGGGCCTCAACCCAGTGAGTGGAGTCAGCGGGATCGCTGACAATTGTCACGTTTGGCGCCCGAGGCTTGCTTTTGACCAGGTCAACAGGACCGACAGGACAGTGGACCGTGCCGGGGTCGGTCCGCACGTGGCCGTAGCCGCCGCCGGAAGCGACGAGCAACCAGGCAGCCGGCAGGTCGCCTGGGCGGCACGTTGTAGACGGCGTGCGGGCCTGCCGAGAAATGGCCGCCTCGAAGTGCCGAGGCGGCCACGCTCGAAGGCGGCTACCAGCCGCCGACGCCGGCCAGCAGGCGCTCTACCGGGACTGGTTTGCCCAGGTAGAAGCCCTGGCCCAGCTGCACCCCGCACGCCACCAGAGCATCGCGCTGGGCCGGCGTTTCGATGCCCTCGGCGATGACTGTGCAGCCGTGCTGGTCGGCGAAGTCGATCAGGGCGCGGATGGCCGCCTGGCGGGCGGTCTCGTGTTCGACGCCCTCGATGGAGTCCAGGCCGAGTTTCAGGAAGGCCGGCCGGAGCGACTCGATCAGGGACAGGGTTTCGTAGCCGGCGCCGCGGTCGTCGACGGCCACCCGTGCGATGCCGCCCAGCTGGGCCAGGGAGGGTGGGGCCGCCGGTCCGGTTTCGAGGACCAGTGGGCGGTTCGACGCGGCCAGCAGCGGGGCCAGGTCGTGGGGGCGGCGCAGCAGGTCCTCGGTCACGTTGATGGACAGCCAGGTGCCGTTCGGCAGGGCGGCCGAGGAGGTGATGGCGGCCTGGACCAGGGCCGCGTCGAGGGCGATGTGGGCGCCGCGTTCGAAGGCCGCCGCCAGGCCGTCGCGGGGGCTGCTGCCGTCGGCGAAGCGGGTCAGGGCCTCGTAGCCGACCACGTGGCCGTTGATCATGTTGTAGATGGGCTGGAAGACGGTGAAGAAGCTGAACTCCTCGAACGAGTGGGCGCGGCTCGACGAGGACGACGACCGGTCGGCCTGCCAGGTGCCTGCTTCGGAGCGCTGCAGGCGTACGGTCACCGTGCCGGCGGCGGCGCCGGTCTCGTGCCGGTAGTGCAGCACCTGGGCCCAGTCGCCGATGGCGGCGGGTTTGGCGTCGGATGGGGCGGCCGACTTTTTCTTCTTCTTGACCCGGGGCACGACCGGGCGGATCAGCCAGCCGCGCAGGTGGGCGAACAGGTCGACGACCGTGTTGCCGAGGCCGACGAAGGCGATCATCGCGTACAGCGAGAGCATCAGGTTGAGGCCGGCGAAGACCAGGTTGTTCCACTGGTGCAGCTGGATGTCGTGCCACGTGGTGTAGGCGCAGAGGACGATCAGGGCCAGCGGCAGGATCAGGTAGCTGGTGGCCGTGGTCGTGCGGTTGCGGACCTTGGGCGTGCGTTTGAAGTTGCTCTTCTCGCCGGTCAGCAGCTGCAGCAGGGAGGCGATGCTGCCGGACAGGTTGACCGGCAGCAGGATCAGGTTGAAGCCGTAGATCCGCAGCATGTCCGAGCGTTTGTAGCCGAGGTGTTTCAGGTCGGCGGCCATCATCAGGAAGTACGGCACCGAGACGAGCAGCAGGATCGGGTTGAGCAGTTCGTTGTTGAACGGGTACGCCAGCATGATCACCAGGCACACGGAGCTCCAGAAGATGGAGGCCATGTAGTTGATCCGAAGGAAGTACTCGCCGAAGCGGTTCTTGTCCTCGCGCTTCGACTTGGCGCGGAACTGGTCCTTGAGGCGGGACAGGATCAGCAGGCCGCCGTTGGCCCAGCGCTGGCGCTGGATGGCCAGCGAGCCGAAGTCGGGCGGGGTCGCGCTGTAGGCGAGCCGCTCCGGGTAGTTGTGCAGGGTCCAGCCGCGTACGCCGAGGTCGATCGTCGATTCGGTGTCCTCGATGACCGTACGGTCCTGGATGTAGCGCTTGATCTCCCAGTCGCCGTCGTAGGAGACCTCGCGGATCTCGTCCAGGGCCTTCTTGCGCAGCACCGCGTTGGCGCCGACCCAGAACGTGGCGCCGTAGTGGGTCATGCCCTGGTGGACGATGTACTGGATGTCGGTGGTGGCGCCCGAGATGCGTTCGATGCGGGTCGCCGAGCCGGGGTAGGCGCTGTACGGCGTCTGGGCCACCGCGTGCCCTGCGTAGGCGCCCTGCTCGAGCAGGTGGACGAGGCGCAGCGCGTATTCGGGGAGCAGCACGCTGTCGGCGTCGAGGGTGAGCACATAGTCGGGGTCGGCGACGACCAGGTCGGCCCGGTTCGGGCCGGCCGTCACCAGTGCGGTGCCGAGCGGGGTGCTGATCTCCCGGTACGCGCCGCCCATCAGCCCGATGTAGCTGTTGAGGTTCATCGCCTTGTTGGGCTCGTGCGACAGCGACACGTACTTCTTGCGCTCGAAGCTGGTGATCTGCGCGTCGAAGATGCCGACCAGCCGCTTGTAGAACTGGTTCATCCGGGCCAGCGGCAGCGCGACCTGTTCGTCGGCGCCTTTGCTGAGCGCGCCCGAGATCTGACCGAGTTCGACGGCGAGCGGCTGCAGGATGTGCTCGACGAAGAACGTGTCGGTGTGGTCGATGATCTCCTGGCGGGCACCGAGGTCGTACAGCCAGTCGGAGGCGAACCGGTATTCGTCGGCCAGCCGGTGCATGTCCTCGAGCACGACCAGGTAGCCGCCGCGGAAGCGGACCTGCTCGTCGAAGGCGGCGTACGCGGCGGAGACCCGGTAGTAGGGCACCTTCAGCTCGGCCTCGATCTTGCCGGGGAGCGCGCGGGCCGCGAGCAGCATGTCGCGGGCGACGCGTGTCTTCGGCGCCCGCGGGTCGTCGATCAGCAGCGTCACGTTCAGGCCGGGGTACTCCTGCAGGGCCGCTGACAGCAGCGTCGTGCGGTTGGTCCGCTCGTCCTCCTGGTATGACGGCACCAGAACGTGCAGGGACGGCGTCTTCCCGCCGATGAACTCGTCGAGCATGACGCGGGGCGCCCGCTGGTGGCCGCGCCCGCGGTAGAAGTAGCCGATCCGCGTGATGAGGTAGGCGATCGCCGAGGCGGCCAGGCCGGTGATCACCAGCATGTAGACGATCGCCTCGATCGCGAGCCGGACGCTGTACGCGTGGCCCGCGATGAACTGCTGGATGATCGTGTATGTGATGTAACAGGCCCAGACCGTGATCGTCACCACGATCGCCAACCGGCCCCGGGTGATCCTTCCTTCGGAGATCGGGGGCGGGACGATCGGATGAGGTTCGGTCCTACGGTCGGCGCCCCACTGGCGCTGGGCGTCCCGCTTGCGCTGGTGCGCCGATGTGCGTGGCATGCGTTTTGGGGTCCTTCGATCCGGTTTTAGGGCCGCCACCGCGCGGTCGCGCCCGGCGGAATTGTCGTTGCGGGTCCTCAATTTGGCGCTCCGGAAACCGGTTGGAACTGCCCTCGTCCTTTCACCCGATCGTGTAAGTCGCCGGGGTAGGCCAGCGTGTGGGCCGACTCGGACAACGAAAGGGTTTTGATGACGGACCGCGCCACACCCGTAGCCGTGCGGCCCGAATACGATCCGCTCGCCGATCCGGACTGGCAGGAGCCCGAGCAGCCGCCCACCCGGCTGTCGTGGACCCGGCTGGGCATTCTGGTGATCGTGCTGGGCCTGATCGGCGCCGGCGGCACCCTCGAGGTGCTGCACCTGCGGAACACGGCCGGGCCGACCGCGAAGTCGTGGGCGGTGCCGTACGTCGACGTGACGCTGACCCCGACGTTTCAGTTCCAGGACCCGACGGCGAACCCGGCCAACGACGTCGCGCTGGGCTTCGTCGTCGCCGACCCGAAGAGCCCGTGCACCCCGAGTTGGGGCGGCGCGTACACGCTCGGCCAGGCGGCCTCGTCGCTCGAGCTCGACCGGCGGATCGACCAGCTGCGGCAGACCGGGGGCGACGTCACGCTCAGCCTCGGCGGGCAGGCCAACAAGGAGCTCGCGGTCGCCTGCGCCGACCAGGGCCGGCTCACCGACGCCTACCGTCAGCTGGTCAAGCGGTACGAGGTGAACACGCTCGACCTCGACATCGAGGGCACGGCCGTGGCCGACCAGGCGTCACTGCGCCGGCGGGTCGCGGCGGTCGGCGCCGTACAGAAGGAGCGGCAGAAAGCCGGAAAGGCTCTCGCGGTGTGGCTGACCCTGCCGGTGACGCCGGACGGCCTCACCGATGACGGCGTCGCGGTCGTCCGCGGCATGCTCGAGGGCGGTGTCGCCCTGCGCGGCGTCAACGTCATGACGATGGACTTCAACAACGGCGACGCCCATCCGGACATGCTGGCGCTGAGCACCAGCGCGCTCAACGGTACGCACAAGCAGCTCTCCGACCTCTACCTGCGCCTCGGTCAGAAACTCACGTCGCCGCAGGTGTGGGCCAAGATCGGTGCCACTCCGATGATCGGCCAGAACGACGTCGACACCGAGCGATTCACGCTCGACGACGCCCGGGGCCTCGCTACCTTCGCCATCGACAACGGTCTCGGCCGCGTCTCCATGTGGTCGGTGAACCGGGACGCGGCCTGCCGTGGCACCTTCGCCAACGTCGTCGTGCACTCCAACACGTGCAGCGGCACCGACCAGGACGCGCTGGCGTTCTCCAAGGTCTTCGCGGGCCTGCCCGGCAAGGCCGCGGGCAGCGACAACCACGACTCGGTCGACATCCCCAACCAGGCGGCCACGGTCGATGACCCGAAGAGCAGCCCGTACCCGGTCTGGCGTCTCACCGCGCAGTACGTCGCCGGCTACAAGGTCGTCTGGCACGGTGTGGTCTACGAGGCCAAGTGGGCCAACTCGGGCGCCGACCCGTCATCGGCACCGGCCGCCGGCACCCCGACCGCGTGGTCGGTGATCGGCCCGGTCAGCCCGGTCGAGAAGGCCCCCAAGCCGCACCCGACGGTCACCGACGTCACCAAGGACTGGACGCCGGAGACGGTCTATCAGCGGGGCGACCGGGTGCTCTTCAACGACCTGCCCTACGAGGCGAAGTGGTCGACCAAGGACCAGTCGCCGTCGACCGAGTTCCCGACCGACGCCGACGACCCGTGGCAGCCGCTGTTCACGGTCCCCGGCGAGCCGGCCGCCAACTGACGGCCGGTCGACGAGCTGAAAAGCCGTTCGTGCTCTTGGGAGGAGTGCGGTAGAGACAACAGACGATGGCCGATGACGAGCTCGCCGAGAGAGCGATGCGCCTGGTGCCGACCGATCCGCGGCGGGCGCGCGCCGAAGCTCTGCGGGTGCGGGCCCGGGCCCGGCGGTCCGGTGACCGGGCTGCCGAGTCGGCGGCCGAACGGGTGCTCGGGCTGGCCGGCCGCGAGACCAACAGCATGCGGTCGGCGGCGGCGCACCTGCGCCGCGCGGTCGTCGTCGCCGAGGAGGCCGGGCTCGCGGTTCTCGCCGCCCGGGCGCGGATGAGCCTGGCCCTGGTGCGGGCCGACCAGGGTGACATCGCCGAGGCGATCCGGCTCGGCCGGGCCGCGGCGCCGGTGCTCGAAGGGCTCGAGGCGGCCCGCCTCCGCATGCAGCTCGCGGTCGTCGCACAGCGGCAGGGGCTGTTCAGCGAGGCGTTCGCCGAATACGGCCGGGCCCTGGCGGTCTTCCGCCGCGAGGGCGACCGGCTGTGGGAGGCGAAGCTGCTCAACAACCGCGGCGTCCTGCAGGCCTACCGCGGGCGCTCGGACGCGGCCGAGTCCGATCTGGAACGGGCCGAGGAGCTCTACCAGAAACTCGGCCAGGATCTCGCGGTCGCCGACGTGCGCTGGAACCGGGGCTTCGCGGCCGGACGGGCCGGCCGGGTCGTCGTCGCGCTGACCCACCTCGGGGCGGCCGAGGACTACTACGTCGCCAACCGGCTGCCACCCGCGATGATCCTCATGGACCGGTGCGACGTGCTGCTCGCGGCCGGGTTGCACGACGAGGCGCGGGAGGTCGCGGCCGCGGCCGTACGGGAAATGACGCGGCGCCGGATGGGCGCCGACCTGGCCGAGGCCCGCCTGCTGCTCGCCGCCGCGGCCCTGGCCTGTCGTGATCTCGAAGCGGCGGGTGAGGCCGCCCGGCTGGCCGGGCGGGCCTTCGACCGGCAGGGCCGTCCGGGTTGGGCCGCCGTCGCCCGCTACACCCGATTGCGTACGGACTGGGCCGCCGGCCGCCGTGACCGGCGGGTCCAGCAGGCGGCGACGTCGAACGTGCTCGAACTGCGGGCGGCCGGCTGGGCCGTTCCGGCCGCCGACGCCACGCTGATCGCCGCCCGTTGTGCCCTCGCCGCCGGACGGCCGGAGGAGGCGACCGGCCTGCTGCGGCAGGCGGGCCGCGCCCGCAGGAACGACGCGCCGGCCGCCCAGCGGGTCAGCGCCTGGCACGCCGAGGCCCTGCTGCGGATCGCGGGCGGAAACCGGCGGGGTGCCGAGGCGGCGCTGCGGGCCGGACTGCGGGCCCTCGACGAGCACCGGCTCACGCTCGGCGCGACCGAACTGCGGGTCCGCGCGGCCGAGCACGGCCTGGACCTGATAAGCACCGCCCTGACCGTGGCCGGACCGGCGAGGAAGCTGCTCGTCTGGGCCGAACGGGGTCGCGCCGCGGCCCAGCAGCGCCGGCCCGCCCGGCCGCCGGAGGACGCGCGGTTCGCGGCCGACATCGCCGAGCTGCGGGCGGTCGCCGCGGACCGGGAGGAGGCGGTGGCCGAGGGACGCGATGCGCGGCGCTACGGACACCGGCAGGCCCAGCTCGAACGCTCGATCCGCGACCGGGTGCGGCAGATCGGGCCGGGCGACGGGATTCCGCCGGCCGGCGGCCCCGACCTGCGGGCGCTGGCCTCCGGTCTGGACGGACGCGCGCTCGTCGAGCTGATCGCGGTCGAGGAGACGCTGCACGCGGTCGTGCTGGCCGGGGGCCGGTTCAGCCGGCACGAGCTGGGGCCGGTCGGTGCGATGAACGCGGAGGTGCGGGTCTTGCGGTTCGCGCTGCAGAGGTCGGCGGTGCGCGACCGGCCGGTGGTGACCGGGGCCGAACGGCTCGACCGGATGCTGCTCGGGCCGCTGCGCCGGCGGATCGGCGACCGCGAACTGGTGGTCGTGCCGTCGGGACGGCTGCACGGCGTGCCGTGGCATCTGCTGGTGAGCTGCCACGGCCGTACGGTCTCGGTCGCGCCCAGCGCGACCGGCTGGCTCCGCGCAACCACCGCGGAGCCGCCCGGCGGAGAGACGGTGCTGATCGCCGGGCCCGGCCTCCCGGCGGCGGCCGACGAGGTGGAAACGCTGGCCGGGCAATACTCGGGGGCGCGGATGCTGACCGGCGGCGTGGCCGAGGCGCTCGACGCGATCGACGGCGCGCGATGCGCCCACGTCGCCGCGCACGGCAGTTTCCGGGCCGACAACCCGCAGTTCTCGGCGCTGCGGCTGAGCGACGGGCCGCTCACCGTCTATGACCTGGAGACCCTGCGCCGGCCGCCCGGCCTGGTCGTGCTCTCCGCCTGCGACCTGGGCATGTTCACCGTGCACCGGGGCGACGAGATCATGGGGTTCGCGGCCGCGTTGCTCGCGCTGGGCACCCGTTCGGTGATCGCCGCGGTGGCGCCGGTGCGCGACGGCGCGACCCGCGGCGTGATGCTGCGCCTGCACGCCGAACTGCGGGCCGGGCGGTCGCCGGCGGCCGCACTCGCGGCGGTGCAGCCGGCGGCGGCCGCTTTCGTCTGTTACGGCGCGGGTTAGGGGTGGTGCGGCCAGGTGAGGTCGCGCGGGCCTTCGAGGTAGACGCCGTAGCCGGGAACGCTGGCCAGGGGCGTGGTCAGCAGGCGGTTGGCGGCCGTCTGCACGGTCTCGCCCTCCCCGGTCGTCGACGCGATGCGCGCCACCACGTAGGGCGTCGCGAACGACGTGCCGCTCCCGGCGACATAGCTCTGAAAGGACGTCGGGGCCGCGCCGTACAACCAGGTGCCGAAGACGTACGCCGAGTGCACCGCCACCCCGGGCGCGCAGGCGTTGATCCAGGTCGCCTGGTTGCTGAAGCCGGCCGGGGACTCCGGCACCGCGAGCGAGTTCATCGCCGCGACCGCGATGACGTCCGGCCGGTCGGCCGGATAGAAGTTCGGCTCCGGCTTCTCGACGTTGCCGGCCGCCGCGACCACGACCGTCCCGGCCGGCCGGTTGGTCAGGATCGCGTCGAGCGCGAGCGGGCCCTGCGAACCGTCGTAGACGCAGCCCAGGGACAGGTTGACGAGCTCGGCACCGCCGTCGAACGCCCGCTGGACCGCGTCGGCCAGCGTGTGGTCGTCGGTGACCCCGGCGACGCTCAACACCTGGATCGACGACAGGTGGACCTGCCGGGCGTAGCGGGCGATGATGCCGGCCACGACGGTGCCGTGCCCGCCCATCAGGCCGATCTGCCCGGCGGCCGGGTTCTCGTAGACCGGATCCGGCTCGTGCAGGCCATGCCGCTGGTGATCGCGGAACAGGGGCAGCGTCATGGCGGCCGGGTCGAGGCCGGTGTCGACCACCGCGACCCGCACCACCCGGCCGTCCCCACTGGAGTCGCCGACCGCGGGCGCGGGAGCCGGATCCTCGCCCGCGCCGCCGTGCAGCTTCGGCTGGCCGATGACCGGGATCGACTCGGCGTTCGCGGCGTACGCGTGATTGACCCCGACCCGCCCCTCTCCCGCAAGCTTCCGCAACTCGGCCAGGGTGCGCGTCATGTTGCGACCGGGAGGCATAACCCAGCGGGTCACATATCGCGAGACCGGACTGTCCTCGTTGATCTGCGCCGCGCCGATCTCGCGCAGACGGTTGTCGACGACCCGGGGCCCCTTGGGGTCGACCTCGACGAGGACCTCGTCGGCCAGGTAATAGACGCTGGGGTTGCGGGTGTCGTGGCGGATGCGGGGATCGAAGGCCCACGGGTTGGGGAAGCTGGTCGGTTCGGGCATCGCTGTCTCGCTTTCCGGGCGTCAGCCGAGCGCCACCCATCCGGTGACGGTCGGCGGCGAATCGGGCCCCCGCAGCCGCAACCGGATCGAACCCACCACGGGCAGGTCGGCGTCGAACCGGCCCCCGCTGTCGACCGGCCGCCGGATGACACCCCCGCGGAACTGCACCTCGGCCTCGGTCGGCCCGGACGGCTCCACCAGACCGTCCAGGTCGAGCCCGGACGGTGTCCGGGTCACTCCCAGGTGAATGCGGGTGCCCGTGTCACCGGCCGGTCCGAAGACGAGCATGCGCGCAGCCTCCGGTCCCCGGGTCAGCTCCCCGGCGTCGTCGTTCCACGAGTCCCACTCCAGGTCGGCGAAGTCCTCGTCGACGGTGCGGAACGCGAACGCGGCACGCGCGTACCGTTCGACCGCCGGCGGAACCGGGTCCACGCGGGAGACGACTCTGCGGAGCACGGCGTCGAGGTCCATGGCGGTGGTGTCCTCCTCGCGGGGCGGCGGGCCACCCCTGTCACCTGTCATGACCGCTCTCCACCGGTTCTGATACGAGCCGGCGCAGTTTCTCCAGGCAACGTTTGCGGGTCGGGCCGAGATAGCCGACGGTCACGCCGAGCGCGGCGGCGGCGTCCGCGTACGACGGCGGCGGGTCGGCCATCAGGACCCGCAGCACCCGCCGGCAGTTCTCGCCGAGCTGGTTGAGCGCCTGCCAGACCCGCGCGGCCACCGCGCTCTGTTCGCGGGCCAGCGCGACCTCCTCCGGGGTCTCGTCGGTCGGCGAGGCCCCGATCCAGCCGAGATCGCCGGTCGGCACGGCCCGGTTGCGGGTCGCCAGCACCCGCAGTGACTCCCGCCGGGCGGTCGTGGACAGCCAGGCCCCGGCCCGCTCCGGCTGGTTGATGTCGCCCTTGCCCATCGAGCGGGCGAACTTCTCCCAGGTCGTCTGGGCGACATCTTCGGCGTCGGCCGCGCCGAGACGATGGGCCCGGGCTACCGCCCAGACCAGGCCGGCGTACGCGGTGACCAGCGCCCCCCATGCGCTTTCGTCGCCCGCCGCCGCCCGGCGCACCAGGGTGGCCGTCTCCTCCGGCTCCACCTCGGCCCTCCTTCGGTCGTCTCCGCATAACCGTCCTGACCGGGCGAAGCCAGGGAATTACTTCCACCACTTCGCGATCGAAACACTACAGCGGACAAGGGACATCTGGGCAGGTCCGGCCGCCCGGACGACGGTCGTCCACTGTAGACAGTTAGCAGCCTTGAATTGACTATGACTGATGTCACAGGGTGGGTTGCAGGGGTCGGGTTGCAACTGGGCCGGTACCGTGCCGTCGTGTCGGAAATCGGGGCTCGGGTGGTTGCGGAACGTTACCGGCTGGTAGGTGAGCTGGGGCGGGGCGGCATGGGGCGGGTGTGGGCGGCCCGCGATGAGCTGCTGGGGCGGGACGTGGCGGTCAAGGAACTGGTGCTGCCGGCCGGCATGGCGCCCGAGGACGTACGTGACCTCGCCGAACGTACGATCCGGGAGGCCCGGGCGATCGCCCGGCTCGACCACCGCAACGTGGTTCGGATCTTCGACGTCGTCTTCACCGACGGCCGGCCCTGGATCGTCATGGAGCTGGTGCGATCGCGGTCACTCTACGAAGTCGTCAGCACGGACGGGCCGATGCCGCCCGAGCAGGTCGCGCGGATCGGGCTCGACGTTCTCGCGGCGCTGACCGCGGCCCACCGGGCGGGCATCCTGCACCGCGACGTGAAGCCGGCCAACGTGCTGCTCGGCCTGGACGGACGGGTGGTGCTGACCGACTTCGGCCTCGCGACGGCGGCCGGGGACAGCAGCATGACGAGCACCGGGATCGTGCTCGGCTCGCCGTCCTACCTCGCCCCGGAACGGGCCCTCGACGGCGAGATCGGTCCGGCCGCCGACCTGTGGTCACTCGGAGCGACGCTGTACGCGGCGGTCGAGGGCAAACCCCCGTACACGAGGTCCTCGCCGATGGCCACCCTGGCCGCGCTCGCCACCGAGCCGCCGACGCCGCCCGAGCAGGCCGGGGCGATGGGCCCGGCGCTGGCCGCCCTCCTGGAGAAGAATCCGGCCCGTCGAGCCGACGCCGTTACGGCCGAACGCCTTCTCCGCGAGGCGGCCGAGGAGGCGTCGACGGCGCCGACGCGTCAATACGCGTACATCACGCCGCGCATCCAGGCCCCCGCCGAGGAGACCCGCGCGGAGGTGATCATCCCGGCGACTGTCCCACCGGCGAAACGCGCGACCAGGACCCGCCTGCTGATCGCGGCCGCCGCGATCGCGATCCTGGCCGCCATCGTCATCGCCGTCCGCCCGGCCCTCGACAGCGCGTCGGCCGACGAGGTCCCCACCCCCTCGGCCTCGGCGGCGGCCTTCATCGACCCGGCCCCGAGCACCTCCCCCACCACCACCGCCCCGAAGCATTCCCGGTCGCCGTCCCGCCAACCGAGCCACACCACCACACCGCCGGTGAAGCCGCTGGCCGCCACGGCGGTCCCGACCAAGCCGGCCACCACCCCGACCGGCCGGCAGATCCAGAACTTCCAGAGCGGCACCTGCCTCTACGCCCCCGGGACGACCGGCGAGCTCAAGCTCTGGGCCTGCCAGCCGATCGAACCGCAGCTCTTCTCGTTCGCCCCCGACGGCACCATGCGGGTGCGGGGCAAGTGCGTCGCCGCCGAGTCCACCGACGACGGCGCCCACCTGAGGCTCGCGAACTGCGACGGCGACGCCTCGCAGCAGTTCTCCTACAACGCGTCCTACGACCTGGTCAGCGGCGAGGCCGACAAATGCGTCGACGTTCCCGACGGCGGCGCGGCCAACGGCACCGCGGCCCAGATCTGGTCGTGCACCGGGGCCGGAAACCAGAAATGGCACTACTAGCCACGTAGGGTCGGGGTATGGACGACCTCCTCCGGCCCGTCGTGGTCGCGCCCATGGCCGGCGGCCCCACGACGACCGCGCTGGTCAAAGGTGCGGCCGGCGCGGGCGCAGTCGGGTTTCTCGCCGCCGGATACAAGAAGCCGGACGACGTCGAAGCGGAACTGCGCGAGATGAGCGGGATCCCGTTCGGGCTGAACATTTTCGTCCCCATGCCGCCGGCGCCCGACGTCGAGGCGCTCGAGCGATATCGCCGGCTCCTGCGGCCCGAGGCCGAACGGTTCCAGGTCGACCTGCCGCCACTGCGGCTCGACGACGACGACAGCTTCGGCGCGAAGGTCGCGCTGGCCGAGACGTACGCCGTCCCGCTCGTCAGTTTCACGTTCGGTGTCCCGGAGCGCGCCATTGTGGAGAGGCTGCAACGCGCCGGCTGCCGCGTACTCGTAACCGTGACCGAGGCCGACGAGGCCCGCCGTGCCCTGGCCGTCGATCCGGACGGGCTGATCGCGCAAGCCGGCGCAGCCGGCGCGCATTCCTCGACCACCGACCCGGCGCGTTTCCGCGGCGACAGCACCGCCGAAGCGGTGCTGGCCGAAGTGCGCGCGCTGACCGGCAAGCCGGTCGTCGTCGCCGGTGGCGTGATGTCGGCGGCCGGCGTTTCCCAACTCCTGGAAAAGGGCGCCAGCGCGGTCCAGTGCGGCACCGCTTTTCTTCTCGCCGACGAGGCCGGCACCCGGAAAGCCCAGCGCGACGCCATGCTCCACGGCACCTACCGGAAAACCGTCATCACCCGCGCCTTCACCGGCCAACCGGCCCGCGGGCTGGCCAACCGTTTCACCGAGACCTATTCGGCCGCGGCGCCGATCGGTTACCCGGCTGTTCATCACCTCACGGCACCGATCCGGGCGGCCGCGGCCCGGGCCGGCGACGCCGGTTCGCTCAACCTCTGGGCCGGAACCGGACACGCCCAGGCACGCACCGGAACGGTCGCCGACCTGGTCGGGCATTTGATGCCGTGACGCAGTCCGGCCGATCGACGCCGTCACTCACCGGCAGCTTCGACGCCTACCTGCCGACATCACCGCCATCAAGGCGCGCCTGCTGGCCTGAAATTCAGAGAAGACGGCCGACCGCGCCATAGATGGCGACATCTCCGGCGGTCGGCCGCTGTTTTCCGGTACGCCGCCAGTCGCTGACCGCCACGATGCCCGGCTCGACGAGTTCGAGCCCGTCGAAGAACCGGCCGAACCCGGCCCGATCGCGCGGATGGGCATCGGTCCGCCCGGACGCCCGCAGTTCCTCGTGCTTGGCGGCCTGCTCGGGCGGCGTGCCCGAGGATGCGTTCGGGATCGCGCAGGTCGGCCTCGAGATAGTCGGCCTCCACCGGCATCCGGGTCTTCACGATCGGGTCGTTGTCGACGTAGAGGACCAGCGACGACGGATCGACCCGCCGCGCGATCTCATGCGTGTTGTCGGGCACCGGCAGGCCCGTGCCGATATCGAGGAACTGCCGTACCCCCGAGGAAGCCAGGAAATGCACGCTTCGCCGAAGGAAATCGCGGTTTTCGCGGGCCGCCAGCCGCGCGGCCGGGAACGCCCGCGCGATCAGGTCACCCGACTCGCGATCGGCCGCGAAATGGTCGGTGCCGCCGAGCCAGTAGTTGTAGCGCCGAGCCGGGTGCGCGCTCTCCATGCCCACATCAAACAGCGTGCCCGATATCGAAGCAGCGGTGACCGGCGCCCGGAAGCCGTCGCGATGGGGACGCGTACCGGAGAAAGGCGGTGGCCCGGCGCCGAAGCACCGGGCCGTCTATTGATGGCGGTTCAGACTGTTTCGAGGATCGGCGGTTCGAGGGCGGCCTCGGAGGCCGGCTCCGGCGGGCGGACCTTGCGCATCGAGAGGTACGCGATGGGAGCGCCCACGGCGACCAGGATCGCGGCGACCATCAGCGAGAACTGGTAGCCCGCGAGGTACCGGTGAAGTTCGGTGCCGGTCGCCGCGGCCGAGCGGTTGGAGAGGACCGCGCCGAGGATGGTGACGCCGAGCAGGCCGAACACCTCGCGGGAGACGTTGAGCATGCCCGAGGCGATGCCGGCCCGCTCGGTCGGCAGCGCGCCGAGGATGACGTTGTTGAGCGGCACCAGCAGGCCGCCGCCGAGTCCGTAGAGGACGAACCAGGGCAGCAGGTCAGTGTAGGTCGTGCCCTCGCCGAAGGTGGCGATGATGCCGAGCGCGACCGCCATGATCAGCAGGCCGGCCGCGACCGTCCGGCCGGCGCCCAGGCGGGCCTCCAGGCGCGGCGCCAGGGTCGCCGTCACGGCCATGACCAGGGCCATCGGCACGAATGCGGCGCCCGCTTCGGTGGGCGAGAAGCCGAGCACGTTCTGCAGGTAGATCGCGGTGTAGAAGTAGATGCCGAAGACCCCGAACGCCCACAGGCCCATCGAGATCAGGCCGCCGCTGAACACCGGCATGCGCAGGAAGCCCAGGTTCATCATCGGGTTGGCGGAGCGCATCTCGATGACGATGAAGGCGATCGCGGCCGCCGCGGCGAGGC
Organism: Actinoplanes sp. NPDC051411; assembly: GCF_040682075.1. Lineage (NCBI taxonomy): Bacteria > Bacillati > Actinomycetota > Actinomycetes > Micromonosporales > Micromonosporaceae > Actinoplanes > Actinoplanes sp. NPDC051411. The sequence goes on from NZ_JBFBAD010000025.1 coordinate 22,149, forward strand.
CGAACGCGGTCAGGATGCCGGCCGAGGTCCAGCCCTTCGACTCGCCCTCGATCAGGGCGTAGGTGAGGGCGAACAGCGACGCCGACGAGGTGATCAGGCCGGGCAGGTCGAGGCCGCGCGAGGTGCCGCGGTTGCCGGCCGGGATCGCGAACAACGACAGCAGCACGGTGACGACGCCGATCGGGGCGTTGATCAGGAAGATCCAGCTCCAGTCGGTGTGCTGGCTGAACAGGCCGCCGAGCAGCGGGCCGACCGCGAGGGCCAGGGCGCCGACGCCGCCCCAGACGCCGATCGCGGCGCCGCGCTCCCGCGGGTCCGGGAACAGCTGGGGCAGCAGGGCCAGGGAGGCCGGGGTGAGCAGAGCCGCGCCGAGACCCTGGACGGCCCGGGCGCCGATCAGCATCTCCTGGTTCTGGGCCAGGCCGGCCGCGACCGACGCGAGCGTGAAGACGACCAGGCCGCCGAGGAAGGCGGTGCGCCGGCCGACCACGTCGGCCAGGCGGCCTCCGGCCAGCAGCAGGCTGGCGAAGACCAGGATGTACGCGCTGACGATCCACTCGAGCCCGGAGATGCTCAGGTGCAGGTCGCGTTGGATCGACGGCAGCGCCACGTTGACCACGTTGTTGTCGAGATACGTCATGAAGGTGCCGAGCGCTACCGCGACGAGCGCCCACCAACGTCGGTTCTTTCCCATCTCAGAAGCCCCCTGTGCAGAGTCCCTAAACAATGTCCCTATACAACGTCCATATACGTTGTACATGTACCTCGTACATCAGACCTGTACGTTGTATGGTTGTCAAGTGGCGACCGAAAAACTCAGCAAGTCGGCAGTTGCCGAGCGGGCCCTGCGCCTCGGCGACGAGGAGGGTCTGGAGGCGGTGACCATCCGCCGGCTCGCCCAGGCGCTCGGGGTCACCCCGATGGCGCTGTACTGGCATTTCAAGAACAAGGACGAGCTGATGCTGGGCATCGTCGACCACGTTCTCGACGGCGTCCGCGCCGACCGGGCCGCCACCGATCCGTGGCCGGCCCAGCTCCGCGCGATGGTCGAGGCGCTCGTCACAGTCATGCGGGAGCACCCGATCCTGGCCGACCTGCTGCACTCGGTGGAGAAGGACGAGGCGGCCAGCTTCAGCCGGGCCACCGACGACGCGCTCACCCTGCTCACCCGGGCCGGCTTCGACGTGCGCGAGGCGTTCTGGGTCGCCAGCTATCTGCTGCACGGCGCGATCGGCCTGGTCGCCGCCCAGCCCGACTGCCCGACGACGATCCCGTCGGAACAGGCCGCGGAATGGCGCCGGCAGAAGCGGCTGAAGATGGAGCGGCTGCCGGCCGACAAGTTTCCGATGCTCGTCGCGTTCGCCGCGACCTACACCGAGGAACCCGACCCGGAGCGCTACTTCGCGTTCGGCATCGACCTGCTGATGGCCGGGGTGTCGGCAGTGGCACAGTCAATTCACGCCTAATTGGTTCACCGCGCAAGCACTTTCGGCCGTAGCGTGGAGCCCGTGACACAAGTCGACTTTTACTTTGACCCGGCCTGCCCCTTCGCCTGGATCACCTCCCGCTGGATGCTCGAGGTCGAGCAGCAGCGCGACCTCGACCTCCGCTTCCACGTCATGAGCCTGTTCGTGCTCAACGAGGGCCGCGACCTCCCCGAGTGGTACCGCGATCTCGTCGACCGCTCGCTCGGCACGGTCCGCGTGGTGACCGCGGCCGCCCAGCAGCACGGCGACGGGGTGCTGCGCGACCTCTACACCGCGCTCGGCACCCGCATCCACAACCAGGGCAACAAGAACTTCGACGAGGTGCTCCCGGCCGCGCTGGCCGAGGTCGGCCTGCCCACGTCGCTGATCGAGGCGGCGACCAGCGAGCAGTACGACGAGGCCCTGCGCAAGAGCCACCACGAGGGGATGGACCCGGTCGGCGACGACGTCGGCACGCCGACCATCCACATCGACGGGGTGGCGTTCTTCGGGCCGGTGCTCAACAAGATCCCGCGCGGCGAGGAGGCGGCGAAGATCTTCGACGGCACGGTGGCCCTGGCCAACTATCCGCACTTCTTCGAGCTCAAGCGCACCCGCACCGGCGGCCTCGACTTCGAGTGACACGCGCGCGCCTCGCACTGGCCGCCCTGGCGCTGTCGACCTTCACCTACGTCACGACCGAGACGATCCCGATCGGGCTGCTTCCGCAGATCGCCGGCGGGCTGCACGCGCGGGCGTCGTCGGTCGGGCTGCTGGTCACGGCGTACGGGCTGATCGTGGTGATCGCCACGCTGCCGCTGACCCGGCTGACCCGACGATGGCCTCGGAAAAGGCTCCTGGGCGTACTCCTCGGGGTTTTCGTCCTGTCGACGGCGCTGTCGGCGGCGGCACCCAGCTATGCCACCCTGCTGGCCGCCCGGGTGGTGACCGCGCTCAGTCAGGCGGTCTTCTGGGCGATCGTCTCGCCGGCCGCGGCGGCGCTCTTTCCGCCGGCGGCGCGCGGGCGCGCCGTCTCCATGCTGTACGTGGGGAGCAGCGCCGCCACCCTCGTGGGCGTGCCCGCCGGCACCTGGCTCGGCCAGGTGTCGTCGTGGCGCGTCCCGTTCGTCGTGCTGTGCGTGCTCGGCATCCTGGTCCTGGCCGCCCTGCAGGTGATCCTGCCCGACGTGGCGCCCGGCGCGAGCGGCACCGACCGCGGCACGGCCCCCGACGCGGTCCGTTACCGGATTCTGGTGGTGACCGTCGTCCTGGCCGTGACCGCCGCGTTCACCGCCTACACCTACGTCAACCCGTTCCTCACCGAGGTCAGCGGCCTCGCCGAGTCGGCGGTCGGCCCGGCGCTGGTGCTGCGCGGCGTGGCCGGGATGACCGGCGTCTTCGTGGCCGGGCTGGTCGTGTCGCGGTTCGGCTGGCTGACCATGCTCTCCGCGATCGGACTGCAGGCGGTGGCGCTCGGGGTGCTCTACGCCTTCGGCACGATCACCGTGCTCGGGGTGGTCGTGTCGGCGCTGACCAGCTTCGCGCTGTCGGGGATGGTGACCGCGCTCGGGGCCCGGGTGCTCGAGGTCGCGCCCGGCGACACCGACACGGCCAACGCCGGCACGTCGACCGCGTTCAACGTCGGCATCACGGCCGGGGCGCTGATCGGGGCCGCGCTGATCGACGGCCCCGGGGTGCGCAGCACGGTTCTCGTGGGTGCCCTGATCGGGGTGCTCGGCTTCGCGGTCGTGGCGGCCGAGCCTTTGCTAGCACGCCTCCAGTCGGGCATAAATCGCTCTGATTCGCTGCGTCCGGACATCCTGGAAGGAGATCCGGGCCGCTCGGGTCGCCCGCCGGAGGACGAACCGGACGTCATAGATCCAGAGTCGCCCGCCCGGGCGTAGCACCCGCTTCAGGCTGGTCATCGCGCCCTCGACGTCGGTCCAGTGGTGCTGGCTCATCGAGCTGACGATCAGGTCGAAGCTGTCGTCGGGATAGGGCAGGTCGGCGACGTCGCCGACCGAGAAACCCACTCTTCGCGCGAGGTCGCGCTCCTGGGCGTACGCGATCATCCGCGGATCGAGATCGACCCCGTCGACGGTCCACTCCGGACGCCGGTCGGCGATCGCGCGCGGAATGCGCCCCGGCCCGGTCCCGACGTCGAGCACGCGGGCCTCGTCGGGCAGCCCGGCCGCGACCGCGTCGGCGACCACCCGGTCGTGCAGCTTGCGGAACGGGCGGGTGTGCTTGTCGTAGCCGGCCGGGTCGTTGAACGGGCCGGCCATCCGCGGGTTGCGAAGGCTGATCTTGTGCATGGCACCCTCCTTTTCCGAACACTCTGTTCGGTTACAGTTCGAGGGTCAACGCGCGGGTCGGGCCCGACGTGCGGAAACGAACACCGGAGCGGGTTATGACCGGAAACGACCGGCGGGTGCGCCGCACCCGGCGGGCACTGCGCGACGCGCTGGTCGGGCTGATCGTCGAACGCGGCTACGAGAAGGTGACCGTGCAGGACGTCCTCGACCGGGCCGACATCGGCCGGTCCACCTTCTACGCCCACTACCGCGACAAGGACGCGCTCTTCGAGGCCTGCTTCGACGACCTGCGAGCCGAGCTCGAACGCGAACTCGCGGCCACCGTCGAAGGCCCCTCCCACGACGACCCGACCCGGCCGGTCGGGGTGGTGTTCGAGCACGCGTACGCCAACCAGCGCGTCTATCAGGCCCTGTGCGGACGCTCGGGCGCCACCTCCGGAACCCGCATGCTGCACCGCCTGATCCTCGACTCGCTGCGCGACCACCTGACACCGGTGGGCCTGAAGCTGCCGGTCGACATGGTGGCCGAATATCACGCCGGCGCCCTGGTCGCGGTGCTCATCTGGTGGGTGCGGCAGGGGTTCCCGCAGCCGCCGGGTGAGATCGCCCAGATGTGCCAGAAGATGATCACCCCCGGCGTCATGGCCACGTTCTGATCTAGGGTTCCGAGCCATGCCGACTCCGGAATTCGTTCTGACCCTCCGAGAAAAGATCGGGCATGACCCGCTGCCGCTGGTCGGCGCGATCGCCGTCGTCTTCGATGCCCGCGACCGGGTGCTGATGGTGCGGCGGGCCGACGACCAGCAGTGGACGCTGGTCACCGGCATCATCGAACCCGGTGAGGAGCCGGCCGTGGGCGCGCTGCGCGAGATCGAGGAGGAGACCGGCGTGACGGCCGAGGTCGAGCGCCTCCTCGGGGTCACCGCGCGCGACCTCGCCACCCTGCCCAACGGCGATCAGGTCTGGTGGACCTCGATCCTGTTCCGGTGCCGGCACGTCAGCGGGGAGGCGCGGGTCAACGACGACGAGTCGATCGACGCCGGCTGGTTCGAGATCGCCGACATCCCGAAGCTGCCGCCCCACCAGGCCCGCGCGCTGGCCCTCGCCCGGGCCGACGAGCCGGCCTGGTTCGCGATCTAGACGATCACGCGGTCGAGCATCTCGCGGTGCAGGATCTCGGCGTACGGCGCGATCTCCTTCTCGAGCCGTACGCCCGCCGCCTCCTCGATCAGCAGGCCCGGCGCCTGGGCGGGCTGCGACGACAACCACTGGTGTCGCCGCCCGGCGGCCGGGTGGTCGGCCAGCACGGACGCGGCCGTACGCATGGAGAGCTGCCGCCGGGCCGGCAGCGAGTCGATGTGCCGGCCCCGCACCGAGCCCATGTACCGCCGCCACCGGGCGGCGGCCTCACCCTTCTCGACGTGGTGCTGCAGATAGCCGGAGAGGATCGGCAGTAGAGTCATCGTGTCGAGCGCCTCGAGCGCCGCGGCGGTGCCGGCCGCCCGCGCCGCCATCTGGTCGGCCCGCAGCTCCATCGCCCGGTTCTGGGCCGCGATCACCCCGTTGACCGCGAGGTGCACGGTGGACAGCAGCAGATAGGCGCTCCCGCCCACCAACTGCCAGATCAGCAGGGCGTAGGCGACAAGCGGATGGTTGTTCTGAGCCACTTGGACCGCCCGGTGCGGTGGCTTGACCGCACGGGCCAGCCGGCCGAAGACGGTGGCCGCCGGCTGAAGTACCAGACGACGGCGGTTGTCCTCGTACCTCAGGTGGCCCAGCTCGTGCCCGACCAGCGCGACCACCTGCTGCGGGGTGAGCGCGAGCAGCAGCGGCACGCCCAGGACGAGCACCCGGGTCTGCCGCAGCCCGACCCGGGTCACCCCGGCGTTCCAGTCGAAGTCGAAGACGACCAGGTCAGGGCGGGGCGCGCCGAGGTCGGTCACCAGACGGTCGATCATGCGATGCAGGGTGGGCGCGTTCCTGCGCTCGACCACGTAGCCGTGGGCGAGCAGCGGCTTGAGCCGGCCCAGCCGCGGGCGCAGCAGCGCGGCGATGCCGATCAGGATCAGGCCGCCGGCGATCGGCCAGAACCACGGATCGGAGAGGATCAGCCAGGCCCCGGACACGGCCAGCGCGACGTCGGCCAGCAGAAGCAGCATGGAGAGGGCGAGTAGCACGGCGTACGCGTGCCCGCCGATCGGCAGCGGCTCGGCCGAACCGGCCAGATGCCGGTCGGACCGGAAACCGGCCCGCCGCTCGGCCCGGCGCGCCCGGCGCCAGAACCAGGTGTCGGAGCGGTTGTCCGGAAAAGTGTCCAAGTTCCACTCGCACGACCCGCACCAGGGCACGGCGTCGCCCACGCTGGTGAGCGACCCGCGACAGGTCGGGCAACCATCCCCCATGATCGTCTGCACGGCGGTAATCATGAGGTACGTGTCAAGGGGCTGGAGGGTGACGAATGCGGGCCTTTGTGATCAACGGACCGGGTCGGGCCGAGGTGATCGAGGTCGATCCGCCGGTCGCCGGGCCGGGCGAGGTCGTGGTCGACGTCGAGCGGGCCGGGGTGTGCGGCACCGACATGGAGTTCTTCACCGGCGACATGAGCTATCTGGCCACCGGCGAGGCCGCCTACCCGGTGCGGATCGGGCACGAGTGGAGCGGCGTCGTGTCGCACATCGGCCCGCTCACCGACCCGTCCTGGCTGGGCGCCCGGGTCACCGGCGACACCATGCTCGGCTGCGGGCACTGCGCGCGGTGCGCGGGCGGCCGCCAGCACCTGTGCGCCGACCGCCACGAGATCGGCATCCGCAACGGGTGGCCGGGCGCGCTCGCGGCCCAGCTGCCGGTGCCGGTCAAGGCGCTGCGCCGGCTGCCCGACACGGTCGACGCCACACTCGGCGCGCTGGTCGAGCCGGGTGGCAACGCCCTGCGGGCGGTCCAGGCGACCGGTGCCGGCCCGGACCGGGATCTGCTGATCATGGGGCCGGGGACGATCGGGCTGCTGGCGGCCATGTTCGCGCGGGCGCGAGGGGCCCGCGTACATCTGCTCGGGGCGACGGAATCGTCGCTGAAGTTCGCCGCCTCGCTCGGGTTCACCGAGGCCTGGACCCGGGAAACGCTGCCCGAAATGGCGTTTGACGCAATCCTTGACGCCAGCAACGCACCCGGCCTGCCGGCCTTCGCGGTCGAGCGCGTCGAGCCGGGCGGACGCATCGTCTACATCGGCATCTCCGGCGAGCCGTCATTGATCGACACCCGGCGCGTGGTCCTCAAAGACATCACCGTCGTGGGCGTTCTGAGCGGTTCGCCGATTCTTTCGGAGACAATTGAGGCGTACGCGTCGGGAGCCGTCGACCCGCGCCCCCTCGTCGAAGCCACGGTCGGCCTGTCGTCGGCCGCCGACGTGCTCTCCGGTGCCCTCCGCGGCGTGGCGCCGAAGATCCACATCGACCCTCGAAAATAGCCTGTGACCATGAACCGGTCTCGCTACAGTGCGGGGCATGTCGGGGGCTGAGATTCCGCGGCGCGTGCGCGTCGCCACAACGATAATCATGCTGCTCGCGCCGGCGGGGCTGCTGCTGGTGATCGACGGATTGTGGGAGCTGCGCTGGTGGGCCAGCCCCTCGGCCGATCACCTGGTGGCCCTGCTGACCGACATCAAGCGGGAGTTCGGCGTCGAACCCCCGGTGCTGCTCCGCGGCCACACCGGCGCGATCGAGCTGATCGTGCTCGGCCTGCTCACGATGGTGCCGGCCTTCCTGGCCCTCGGCGTGCGCAGCGGCCACCGCACCGCCCGCACCTGGGTGTTCGTGCTGGCCATCGCCACGCTCGCGATCGGCGTCGCCTTCATCGGCTCCGACGCCACCGAGCCGGTCACCCTCCAGACCTACTTCGCCAACATGCATCAGGGCATCGCCGTCGACCGCATCCCCGACGTCAAGGCCGCGCTGTACCCGGGGTGGTATTCGTGGGTCGAAGACATCGCCCAGGGCCTGCAGGCCCTGGCCGCGGTGGCGGCGATCGGCGCCCTCGCGGTGGCGGTCATCTGGCACGGCGACTGGTTCTTCGGCCGCGGCAAGTCCCAGCCCGCCGACGACGCCTGGGACGCCGCCATCAGCCGCCTCCACCAGCGCACGGTCAAGGGCCCCGACGACCGCCCCTGACCGTCGGCGCGCCGTGGCTCGCCTCGGCGGAGGCTAGCGCGGAAGCTTGACCCAGACGCCGCTTTCGGCCGAGCGGGTCATCGCGTCGAGGGCTTCGGCACTGGCGATGGCGTCGGCGAGGGTGGCGCCGTGCGGGGTGCCGGTCTCGACCGAGCGCAGGAAGCGGTAGGCCTCGATGACCTTCAGATCGTCGTAGCTCATCGCCGTGCCGGCGCCCGGCTGAAACGCCGCATAGTCGCCGTCCCGCGGGCCGGCAAAGACCGTGCGCACCGGCTCGTCCTGATAGCGGGGGATGCCAGCCGCGCTCCCGCCCGAATCGCCCTCGCCGCCGCCTTCCCCGGCGGCTGCGCCGTCGGCGGCGAGGCTGAGTTCGCCCATGCGGCGGAAATCCCAGGCGAGGGCGCCGGAAGTACCGTGCACCTCGAAGCCGTAGCTGTTCTGCTCGCCGACCGCGACCCGGCTCGCCTCCAGCACCACGCGGGCGCCCGAGGCCATGCGGAGCAGGCTGGAGAAGAAGTCCTCGTTCTCGACCGGGCCGGGCTCGCCACTCCCCCCGCTGGTGACCGGCGGTCGCCCCCGACGGGCGCGGCCGCGAAGGCACGAAGATGGCGGTGTCGGCGACCAGCGCGTCGATCTCGCCGAGCAGGTAGCGGGTCAGGTCGACGCCGTGCGCGCCGAGGTCGCCGAGCACCCCGTTGCCGCCGCGGGCCCGTTCGAAGCGCCAGCTCAGCGCGCCCTCCGGGTGGGCCGCGTAGTCGCTGAACAGGCGTACCCGGGCGTGCGTGACCCGGCCGATCGCGCCGGCCGCGATCAGCTCGCGGGCCTTCTCGACGGCGGGCGCGTTGCGGTAGTTGAAGCCGACCGACACCTGGACGTCGCCGACGATCGCGCGGGCGTCGTCCGCGTTCAGCCCGACCGGCTTCTCGATCCAGATGTGCTTGCCCGCCGCCGCGAACGCCGCCCCCATTTCGCGGTGCAGAAAGTTGGGCGCGGTGATGCTGACCGCCTCGATCCGCGGGTCTGCAAGCAGCGAACGCCAGTCGAGTGTGGCCGTCTCGAACCCGAACCGGCCGGCCGCCGCGTCGGCCCGCCCCGGCACGTCGTCGGCCACCGCCACCAGCACCGGCCGCACCACCTGCGAATAGTGGTGGCGCACCCGGGCGTACGCCTGTGTGTGCACCCGCCCCATCCATCCGAACCCGACCACACCGATCCCCAGCGTCTCCATGCCCGTGATCGTAAGAGCGGGTCAGGCCGTGGGCCGGTCGGCGCGGAGGAAGACCATCGCCATCGTGCGGCGGCCCGGGGTCGCGGCCTCGACCAGACCCCGCATGTGGATGTCGAGGCGCCGCTGCTCCTCCGGCGTCAGGACTCCGGCGATGGCGTCGCCGTAGGTGGGCGCCAACGGGTTGGGGGCGCTGCGCTTGAGGCCCTCCCAGTCGACGATCGGGTCGGACGGGGCGCGCAGCTCGGCCCGGTAGTCGAGCTCGACCGACTCGAAGCCGGCGGCGTCGGCCCAGGCCAGCAGGTCGCGCTCGTCGAAGTCGACCATCGTCTGGGAGGCCGGTGCGGAACCGGCATCGAAGTAGACCAGGGAAATCTTGCGGAGCAGGTCGTCGATCTCGGACTCGGGCAGGCCGAACAGGCGGTGCGGGCCGTGGTCGACCAGGAAGCGGTTGATCGGTTCGAAGATCGAAAGGCGGCCGCCGGGGCGCAGGACGCGGAAGAACTCGCGGAACGCGGCCTCCTTGCGGTCCGAGTAGATCAGGACCGAGCGCATCGTGACCACGTCGACCGATGAGTCGTCGATGCCGGTCAGGTCGTCGGCCGAGGCATTCACGAACGTGGCCCGCGGATCGTCGCCGGCCGCGCGCCGGCACTCGTCGAGCAGGTCGTCCGAGATGTCGCTGAAGATCACCTGGCCGGACGGGCCGAGCCGCTCGAGGGCCGCGAGGCCGATCAGGCCGGTGCCGCAGCCGACGTCGAGCACCACGTCGCCCGGTCGCAGGTCGGCCCGGGCGAGCACGCCGTCACGGAACGCGGCCAGGCTGACCCGGTCGCGCGCCCGGAGGGCCTCGCTGTCCCCGTCGCGCCGTGTCAACAACCACTGCGCCCAACGATCGGTCGTCACCGCCTCAAACTAGCCCATTCGCCGTCCCACCTGGGCAGATCCACTAGATAGACCAGTGCCTACTGGGCATGCGACTATGGACTGCATCCATAGTGGGATGTTTACAACATCGGGAACTTATTGTGAGATCACCTCACGATGATCTGTACTGAGTGGACACAGCCACATACGGATGGTCACCGGCAGTGTTGCCGGGCCGCCTCCGAGTCGTCGCACGGGCTATCCCCCACCCGCCGATAGGAGTTCACGTGGACGCGTACTTCATGACCGAACGCCATGAAAAACTGCGCCAGGAAGTACGGACGTTCGCGGAGACGGAAGTCCGTTTACGCCTCGACGAGATGGAGGAGTCGCGGGAGGTCCAACTGGAACTCTCCCGGCTGATCGCCCGTCAGGGCTGGATCGGGGTGACCATCGGCCGCGAATACGGCGGCATGGGCCTCGGCCATCTCGCCAAGACCATCATCATCGAGGAGCTCGCCCGGGTCAGCGGCGCCATGGGCGCGATGGTGCAGGCCTCCCAGCTCGGCGTGGCCAAGATCCTTCACTTCGGCAACGAGCAGCAGAAGGCGACCTGGCTGCCCGCGGTCTCGCGCGGCGACTGCCTGCCGACCATCGCGGTGACCGAGGAGCAGTCCGGCGGTCACGTGCTGGGCATGACCGCGACCGCGGTCCGCGACGGCGACGACTACGTGCTCAACGGGCGGAAGGTCTTCGTCGGGAACAGCCATGTCGGGGACGTCCACGGGGTGGTGGTGCGTACCGGACCGGGCTCGACCGGACTGTCGGCGTTTCTGGTCGAATCCGACCGGCCCGGCTTCTCGCTCGGCGAGCACAAGCCGTCGATGGGCCTGCACGGCTTCAGCTTCGGCGAACTGATCTTCGAGAACTGCCGGGTGCCGGCGACCAGCCGGCTCGGCGCCGAGGGCGACGGCCTGGCGGTCGCCTATTCGTCGAGCATTCTCTACGGACGGCCCAACCTGACCGCCGTCGCGCTCGGCATCCACCAGGCGCTGGTCGAGGAGACCACCCGCTTCGCGGCCGACCGCAACCGCTACGGCAAGCCGCTGGCCGACCTGCTGCCGATCAAGCTCAAGATCGGGCAGCTGCAGTCGCGGCTGATGACCGCCCGGCTCGCCGCCTATCACGCCGTCTACCTGCTCGATCAGGGCATGCCGTGCGACGCCGAGCTGATGAACGCCAAGCTGATCAATGTGGAATACGCGCTGGACTCGGCGCGCAACGCGATGGAGGTGCACGGCGCGATCGGGCTCTACCCGGATCGCCCGGTCGAGCGCTACCTCCGCGACGCGCACCACATCTTCGCGCCCGCCGGCACCTCCGACATCCAACTGCTGCGGCTGGCCGAGGTGGCGATGGGAACCGACAAGGGACAGTGGTCGCAACGCCTCGCCCCCCGCATCACCGCCGGCCTCGTCACCTCGTAGAACCCACGACCTAACCCCGGGCCTCCCGAGCGTGGATCTTCTCGATCAGCTCGGCGGCCAGCGACTTGATCGTCTCCAGGCCGGCCCTCCCCCACGGGCGCGGCTCGATGTCGACCACACAGATCGTGCCCAGCGCGGTGCCGGTGCGGTCGATCAGTGGCGCACCCAGGTACGACCGGATGCCGATCTCATCGACGACCGGGTTGCCGGCGAACCGGGGATAGTCGCAGACGTCGTCGAGCACGAGCGCCTTCTTCCGCACCACGACGTGCGGGCAGTAGCCGTGGTCGCGGTCCATCACCCGGCCGGGCTGGGCCGAGGCCGCGGCACCCGGAGCGGACGGCGCGACGGCCAGGCCGGCGAAGTATTGCCGGTGCTCGCCGATGAAGTTGACCATCGCGTACGGCGCCTGGGTGACCTCGGTGAGCTTGCGGGCGAAGTCGTCGAACTCCGGGTCCGGCTGGTCGCCCAGGCCCAGCTCGCTGAGCCGGCGCATGCGGATGCCCACCTCGGGGTCGGTGGGCGTCAACGGCTGGTGGGCGGAAAGGTCGTAGATCATGCCAGGACTCCGTTCATGGGCGGGTTCGGGTCTGCAGGAGGTGCTTGATCAGGTCGATCAGTACGCCGGTGGCCGAGCTGCGGTCCCGCGCGTCGCAGAAGATCACCGGCGTGTCCGGCTTGAGGTCGAGCGCGCTGCGGACGTCGTCGACCTGGTAGCGCAGCGCGTCGTCGAACTCGTTGACCGCGATCAGGAACTCGATGCCCCGCGACTCGAAGAAGTCGACCGCCGCGAAGCAGTCCTCAAGACGCCGGGTGTCGGCCATGACGACCGCGCCCATCGCCCCGAGCGACAACTCGTCCCACATGAACCAGAAGCGCTCCTGCCCCGGCGTGCCGAACAGGTAGAGCACGTGATCGCGGCTGATCGTGATGCGGCCGAAGTCCATCGCCACGGTGGTCGTCGACTTGCCCTCGACCCCCGTCAGCTTGTCGGTGCCGACGCTCGCGGTGGTGAGTAGTTCCTCGGTGCGCAGCGGCTCGATCTCGCTGACCGCACCCACGAACGTGGTCTTGCCGACGCCGAAACCGCCCGCGATCAGGAGCTTGAGGGCGGACGGGAACGCTTCAGAGCCGTCGTTGTAGGGCATTGAGGATGGTCTCCAGTACCGCTGGGTTAGAGGAATCGGCCAACGGGTCGGGCGAGCGGGTGTCGACCGCGCCCCACCCGACGAGATCGGAAAGCAGAATCTTGGTGACCACCGCGGGCAGCCGCAACCGCGCGGCGACCTCGGCGACCGTGGTGAAGCTCCCGCACAGGCCGAGCGCCTGCGCATGGTCGGGGCCCAGCTGGCCGTGTGGCTGCTGGCCGGTCGCGACGACCATCGACAGCAGCTCCAGCCGGGTGCTCGGCTCGGTGCGGCCGTTGCTCACCGTGTAGGGCCGGACCAGCCGGCCCGCGGCGTCGTCGTACCAGTGCTCGTCGTCGAACCAACGCTCGTCGATGCCCGCCATGGTCACCGTCCGAGAACACCGGGGGTCTCAAACTCGTGCCGGCTCGGTGTGGACAGGTACGGACGGACGGACTTGACCAACTGGGCCATCTCGTAGCCCAGCACCCCGGGGTCGGCGGCCCTCCCGGCGATCACCGCGAGCACCGCCCCGGAGCCGGCCGCCGAGACGAACAGCAGCGAGTCGTCGAGTTCGCAGACGACCTGCCGCACCCCGTCGGTCGCCCCGAACCGGGAGCCGGCGCTGCGGGCCAGCGAGAAGAGGCCCGATGCGACCGCGGCGAGGTGATCGGCGCCGTCGTCGTCGAGCCCGTGCGCGGCCTTACGCAGCCCGTCGGACGACAGGAGCAGGGCGCTTCGGGTGTCCGGGACACGGTCGGCCAGGCCGGACAGGAGCCAGACGAGGTCCTGGGCGGGGCGTACGGGATCGGTGCTCGACATGTGAGCCGAACCTTCCTCGGGGAGGGGTGGGAGATAAAACTAAAGACGGTCGGGGCCGGCCGGGTCGGCCTCACCCTGGGAGACGCCGTGCATGAACGAGGCCATCAGCGCCGGGTTGTGTTCGCCGGTCGGCTCGGGCGCCGGCGCGGGCGGACCGAGCTGCAGCTGCGGCACCATGTGGGTCTGGCTGCGCCGCCGCGGAAGCGGGGGCAGCGTGGACGGTCGCTCCGGCCCGCCGGACGAAGACCCGGCGGAAGGTCCGGAGGACGACCCGTTGGAAGACTGAGCAGAGGACCCGGCAGTCGGCTCGGCCAAAGTGCCGGCGAAAGAAGCGGCGGACGGACTGGCGGAGGAACCCGGCGCCGGCTCACCGAACGAACCGGTGGACAGCCCGGCCGTCGGCTCCCCGAGCGGCCCGGTAGGCGAACCGGCGGCGGGCTCACCGAACGACCCGGCGGAGCGGCCCGCCGCCCGCTCACCGAACGACCCGGCAGAGCGGCCCCCCGACTCACCGAACGACCCGTTGGACGAGCGGGCCGCCGACTCACCGAACGACCCGTTGGACGGGCCAGCCGCGGACTCGCCGAATGCCCCCGCCGATGAACCGGCCGGCGGCTCACCGAAAGGCCCGGCGGACGGACCCGCCCCGGGATCGCCGAACGACCCGGCGGACAGGCCGGAGGAAAGGCGGGCGGGTGATCCGGCGAAAGGTCCAGTCGGAAGGTCGGTCGCCGTCTGTGGTGCGCCCGTGGCCGGAGCGGCATAGGGCTCGGCGAACGGTTGGGCGGCGTAGCGATCGGCAAAGGGCTGGGCCGCAGCGGAGGGCTGGGCAGCAGAAGGCCGGCCAGGCAGGGGCTGGGCAGCGGAGGGCTGGGCAGCAGAGGGCTGGGCAGCAGAGGGCTGGGCAGCAGAGGGCCGGGTGGGCAGGGACTGGGCAGGGGAGGACTGCGCCGCGAAAGGCTGGGCGGCGAGAGGCTGGGCCGCGAAAGGCTGGGCCGCGAGAGGCTGAGCGGCGGAGGGCTGGGCGGCGAGCGGCTGGGCCGCGAAGGGCTGGGCGGCGAGAGGCTGGGCGGCCGGTGGCGGGGAGACTGGCCAGGACGACTGCTGGGGGATCTCGGTGGTCAGCTCGGTGAGGCTCTCGGGTCGCGCGGCCCCGGGCCGGAGGTGACCGGCCGTGGTCTGCGAGTCGAGCAGCGGCTGCGGCAGGATGATGATGGCCTGGGTGCCGCCGTAGATGTTGGTCTGCAGCTGGACCACGACGCCGTGCTGGCGCGCGATCACCGAGACCACGTAGAGCCCGATGCGGCCGTCGCGCAGCAGGTCGTCGAGGTTGATGTGGTCGGGGTTGACCAGCAGCTGGTTGATGCGCTCCTGGTCGCCGCGCTGCATGCCGAGGCCGCGGTCCTCCACCTCGACGGCGACGCCGGCCGCCACCCGCTGGGCCCGCAGCATCACCTGGGTCTGCGGCGGCGCGAACATCGTCGCGTTTTCGATCAGCTCGGCGATGAGGTGGACGACGCTGGCGACCGCGTGGCCGGGCAGCGTGCCCTCGATCGGCGGCACCAGCTTGACCCGCGAGTAGTGCTCGACCTCGGCGATCGCCGAGCGCAGCACCTCGGTGAGGGCGACCGGCCGGCTCCACTGCCGGCGGGAGACCGATCCGCCGAGCACGGCCAGGTTTTCGGCGTGCCGCCGGATGCGGGTCGCCAGGTGGTCGACCTGGAACAGGCCCTTGAGCAGGTCAGGGTCTTCGACCTCGTTTTCCAGGGCGTCGAGCAGCTTGATCTCGCGGTGCACCAGCGACTGGAGCCGCCGGGAGAGGTTGACGAAGACCTCGACCTGCCGGCCGCTCGGGTGACCGGGCGGCGGCATCGGCGCGGGCGCGGCCTCGGCCTGCCGGAGCCGCTCGGCGAGCCGCTCGATCTCGGCCCGCGCGCCGGCCAGCTCGTTGCGGGTGTCGCCCAGTTGAGCGCGCGTCTCGACGAGCTCGGAGCGGCTCTCGGTCAACTCGGAGCGGCTCTGGAGCAGCCCGGACCGTGACTCGACGGCCATCGCGCGCAGCTCGGCCGACCGCTCGCCCCCGCGGCGGACCTTGCCGATCGCATAGACCGCGGTGCCGAGGACGATCACGATCGCGGCCGCGAGGAGCATCTGGAGAACGGTGTGATCACCGTTGGCCAGATAGCCGGCGGTCGCCGCCAGCAGCGCGGCGGAAATTGTCGCCGGCAGGGCGATGAGCCAGGTCAGCTGAGCTAGCCGGGAGCTCTCGTCAGGAACGGAAGGCGTGTCGGGCATGAGCATCCTTCGGTCGACGGGACGCGATGTCCGGAGTGGAGTTCATGCTCACTCTAATGTGGCCCGGTCGCCCTTTCCAATGCAGAGAAACGTGCGAGACATGCCCAAGTCTCGATGCCGACAGAACGCACCGAACGAGTGACTAACAGAAAGCTCTGCCCTAGTCACGGAGCGCCACCGAAAAAGCTTCTACCAGCAAGTTTGCCGGGCAGCACATCGGCGCCGAACGGGCACCGTTGGGGGATTAGGGGATTCTCGGGTGGCCCAAATTAGGGACCTGATGGCCATTCCCGAAGTGGAACGGAAACGGACGAGATAAACGCATGCCCCGTGCACATTGGTGAGCGGCGTCTCACGGCACGGAGACCCGCTCGGGCTCGACGGCCGGGGACCCCACCGCACGGCGCCCGAAGGCCCAGATCGCCAGCCCGATCAGGGGGAACACGGCTCCGATCACACAGGTGCCGGTCCAGCCGTACCGGTGGTGAAGCGCGCCGGTGAGCGCCGACGAGATCGCCCCGCCGGTGAAGACCGTGGTCATGAAGACGGTGTTGACGCGCGCCCGCGCGTCCGCCCGCAGGGCGTAGATCTCCTGCTGGGACGAGACCTGGTGGATCTGCACGGCGAAGTCGAGCAGCACGGCGGCCACGGCCAGGAGCACTACACTGCGGTGCCCCACGGCGGCCAGCACCATGGTCAGGGTCCCCAACAGCAGGGCGACCCCCGCGCCCACCACCCCGTACCCTCGGTCGGCGAGCTTGCCCCCGAGGGGGGCCGCCGCCGCGCCGCCCGCGCCGACCAGCGCGAAGATCGCGATCTGGGCCTGGCTGAAGCCGTGCTCGCCGATCAGTTCGTAGGCGATCGCGGTCCAGAAGGCGCTGAAAGCGGCGAACATCGTCGCCTGGCACAACGCCCGGCGCCGCAGCACCGGCTCCTCGCGAGCCAGTTTCACCACCGAAAACAGCAGCGAGGCGTACCCCGCGGTGTGGTCGGGCGCGCGTTCCGGCAGCATCCGGCGCAGCACCACGGCCAGCACCACCATCAGCCCGGCCGAGATGAAGTAGATCGTCCGCCAGCCCCACAGGTCGGCCACGAAGCTGGACACCGTGCGGGCGAGCAGGATGCCGAGGATCAGCCCGCTCATCACCTTGCCGACGAACGCTCCGCGCTGCTCGGGCGGCGCCAGGTGGGCCGCGAGCGGCACCAGGATCTGGGCCACCACCGAGGTCAGGCCGACCAGAACCGAGATGACCAAAAAGATCGGGTACGCCGGGCAGACCGCCGCCAGAAGCAGGGAACCGGCCGTTCCGGCGAGCAGGCGCGTGGTCAGCTTGCGATTTTCGACCAGGTCACCGAGCGGCAGCAGGAACAGCAGGCCCAGTGCGTACCCGGCCTGGGTGAACGTCACGATGATCGCGGCCGCGCCCTGGCTCACGCCGAACGTGTGGGCGATCAGGTCGAGCAGCGGCTGCGAGTAGTAGAGGTTGGCGACGGTCAGCCCGCAGGCGGTCGCGAGCACGAGGGTCAGGGCGCGGCGCACACACCCCAGTCAACTCCGCCCCCGCGCCCGTCGCCGGGCCAAGTGACTGAGGTCATGAACCGGCCGGCCGCGGGTTGGCGGCCACGAACGACGCGATGTATTCGTCGAGCCGGCGCCGCGGGGCCCAGCCCAGTTCGCCCGCCTGGGTGGTGTCGGCCTGACCCCGCACGCGTTCCCCGCGCAGGGGCGGCACCAGCACATATGCCGTCTTGAAGAGCTTCGCGACCTCGAGCAGCGGCCACTCGTGACCGGTGCCCAGCAGGTAGCCGTCGCCCGAGCCCTTCTGGGCGACCAGCACGATCCCGCGGACGATGTCGTCGACGTGGGTGAAGTCGCGGGTCTGGGTGCCGGGCGAGACCACGGTCAGCGGCTCACCGGTCAGGTACTGGTTTTCGAAGATGCCGATCACGGTCGCGTACTTGCCCTGGCCGATCTGCCCGGGGCCGTAGACGTTGTAGAAGTAGGTGATCGCGTAGTCGAGTCCGTACCAGTTCGCGTAGTTACGGATGTATTCGATGTTCTTCGCCTTGGTCCAGGCGTACGGGTTGAGGTTTTCGTCCTCCCCGTCGTTGCCGAACTTCGACGACGAGCCCGCGTAGATCAGCTTCGACCCGTTGGCCGACGCGAACTTGACCACCTCCTTGGTGCCGTGGAGGTTGAAGTCCCAGGTCAGGTCGTGGTCGTCGAACGACTGCACGATCCGCGAGTATTCGCCCAGGTGAAAGACGATCTCGGGGCTGGGCAGCCCGCGACCGGCCCAGATCTTGGCGATGTCGACCGTCGATCCGTCGAGGTAGGTCACCCTCGGGTCGTTGCTGTGGTTTTCCGGCGAGCCGGTGAAGTAGTTGTCGAGCGAGACGATCGTCGCGGTCGGGAAGTCGGCGAGCAACGCCTTGATCAGGTTGGCTCCGACAAATCCGGCGCCACCGGTCACCAACAGCGTCTGGCTCACTTTTCGCCCCACATTTTCCGCGCCCTGAGTCTCCGGCTGATCAGGCTAGCAGCCGCGCGGCCCCGCCCGAAATGTCGGAACGAGGCCGCGCGGCCTTTCACCAGGCCGAAGGGGCGGGAGGCGCGACGACCGGCGGCCGGTCGTCACACGTGATCGTGTTGGGCAGCTCCCACGGAGAGAGCCATCCTCCGTCGTTCCCACCCAGGTCGGTCACCGTGAACTCGGAGCCGGCCGGCGTGAAGTTGAACGAGCCGCAGTTGTTGATGCCGACCGCCCCGACGTTGCGGGCGTCGACGTTCTCGAACGTGGCACCGCCGGCCACCCGGGCGCTGAGCACGCTCGTACCGGTGCCGTCGACCTTGATGTCCTTGTAGTGGACGTTGGTGATCGAGTAGAGGTCCTTCACCGGGAAGTCGGCGACCTCCATGATCGCGTTGTAGGTGTTGTCGAGGAAGTCGTCCCCGGTCACCTCGATGTCGGCGCTCATGTTCTTCTCCAGCGCGTAGAGCCAGATCGCGCCGAGCCCGATGTTCCAGTTCAGCTCGTACGTGCCGGCCCGCACCGTGGTGTTGCCGGTGAACTTGAGATAGCCGGTGAACGCCTCGGCCCCGAACCGGGAGCCCGCGTGCAGCCCGCTGCCCTCGCGGATCGGGTCGGCGACCAGGTTGTTCGACACCGTGTTGTCGGTGCCCCCGTAGATCGCGATGCCGTTGGCCAGCACCGGCGTCTGCACGGTGTTGTGGTCGAAGACATCGCGGGCGTCGGAAACCTTCTCCGACCACATCGCCAGCGCGTCGTCGCCGGTGTTGCGGATGAAGTTGTTGCGCACCAGCGAGTCGGTGACGCCGGTGTGGAAGTTGAGCCCGTCGGCGATCTGGTCGGCGATCACGTTGTTGGTGATCTCGAGATTCGACATCGGACCGTCGAACCACAGGCCGACCTTGGTGTGATGGATGTAGAGGCCGTCGATCGTCGAGTCGCTCATGGCGCCGCCGATGCCGTTGACCTGGTCGGTGTCGATGCGTTCGCGCACGTCACCCTCGATCGCGAACCCGGACAGGTGCACGTTGTGGCTGCCCCCGGCCGAGGCGTCCTTGCCGTAGAAGCCGACGCCGGTGTGCACCGAGCCGTCCGGGGCCGGGGTCGAGAGCGCGACCTCGTGGCCCTTGACGATCGTGTACCAGTTGCCGGCGCCCTCGATCGTCACGTTGTCGACGATGATGTGCCGGTTGACCTGGTAGGTGCCCGGCGGCACGTACACCTTGAGCCTGGCCTTGCGGGCGAAGGCGATCGCCTTGTCGAAGGCGTCGGCCGAGTCGCGGCGGCCGGTCGGGTCGGCCCCGAACAGCAGCACGTTGGCCGCCAGCAGGTCGATTCGGGGCGGCCCGACGAGCTCGGAGTCCATCAGGTCGATCACGGTCGACGCGGCGGCCGACGAGGCGGTCAGCCGGATCTTGGTGCCGGCCGCGTACGTCTTGCCGAGCAGCAGGCGCTGTTCGTCGTAGAAGTGGTTGGGCCGGAACGGCTTGGTGACCGTGAACGGCGGGGTGGTCGAGTTGGGCACACAGCTGCACTCGGTGATCCACCAGTCCGGGTGGAGCACGTCCGCGTTCGGGTCGTTGGTGAACGGGTAGAGGTTGTAGAGCCACGCGTACTGCGAGGTCAGGGACATCGTGCGGGAGTCCTTGCCGGCCTTGACCGACAGCGGCGCGGTGCGGCCGCCGCCGTTCGGCGCGTCCGGGATGCTGTAGCGCACGGTGATCGCGTTGGCGGTCCTGGGCAGGGTGAACTCGACGTACTGCCCCGGGGCGAGCTGGACCGCCGAGCGGCCCGACGCCTCGGCGGGCAGGGTGTAGGCGCTGCGGCCGGGGCCGATGACGGAGCCGGTGGTGACGGCCTTCTCGGCCTCCTGCTCGACGAACGGGACGGTCGCTCCGCGACCCGAGACCAGGGACGGATCGAGGGCGGCGCGGGTCGTGGTGGGTGCCGGGCCCGATGCGTACGCGGAACCGGCCGCGCTGACCACCAGGCCGAGGCCGACTATCGAGGCCGTGGCCGCGGCGGCCAGCCGCGGCCGACGGAATTCAAGGAACATCGACGCGCTCTTTTCATCGATGGGAGGACGTGCTGGTGACCATAGAATTCCTGTGATGAAGTCCACAAGGCCTTGTCGGCTATTTTCGGCCGTCTGCTCGGTGATTACATGAAGCAATCGCTTTCTTGCGCAATCGCCGTCCTCGTGGCGGCGCTGGCGGTCAGCGCTTGCAGCAAGCCCGCGCACACCCGCTGGACCCGCCTCGACCTGCCGGTCCGCGGCACACTCGAACTGCACGACCTGGCCGACTGCGACGGCCATTGGTATGCGGCCGGCGCGACCAAGGACGGCGCCACGCATCCGGCCGCCTGGACGAGCACCGACGGCCGGACCTGGACGCCGGTGACCTTCCGGCCCCTGCCGACCAGCTACTACGGACCCAACCAGGTGATCCAGAGCGTGGCCTGCTCGGGCGGCAAGGTCGCGATGGTCGGCGCGATCCCCGGCGGCGCACACGGAAACCCCCGGGTCAGCACCTGGCGGTGGGATAAAGGGGTCATGGCCGAGAATTCGGCACCCTTCGAGACGTACGGCGGGGAACGAGCCGGTGGCGTCGGCCGGATCGCGGCCGGTCCCGAGGGCTTCGCGATCGCCGGCGACCGGGTCAGCGGGGCCGCGGCCTGGTTCTCGGGCGACGGGCGCACGTTCCGCCTGGTCGAGGACGCGCCCGGACTCGCCGACGACGCCGGGCACCAGACGATGGCGCGGGACGCCGTTTTTCTGGACGGACGGTGGGCGTTCGTCGGCGGGGCGGCAGTGAAGAACAGCCTCGACGAGCGGGCTGCGGTGTGGCTGACCACGGACGGGACGACCTGGACGCGCGACGATCCACCGGCCGCCACCGGCTACAACGAGATCCAGCGGGTGGTGCGGGACGGAGGTGACCTGGTGGCGGCCGGGGTGCGCGGCGACCGGTTCGAGGTGTGGCGATGGCATGCCGGGAGGTGGACGGCCGGGGATGCGTTCGGGGGCGATCCTTCCGGCGTACGGTCGCTGACCCTGGCCGGCGGAAAGCCGGTCGTCGCCGGGGGTGGCCTTTGGGTCGACGGGTCCTCGAAATCGGCTCCGGCCGCCCCCGTCGCGGTCGCCGGCCGCGGAAACACCCTGCTCCTGGCCTCGGCCGACGGGCTCTGGAGCACAGCGGTCTGACCGGCGGAGGCAATTCGTCAAGTCCGGGCACGAGCGGCCGATGAAGAGGATCGTGAAACCTGTGTCCTCGGACGGCACCCAGCTGATCCACGTCGGGCGGCAGCCGATCTTCGACGTCCACGGCGACGTCGTGGCCTTCGAGCTGCTGTTCCGCGGAAGCATGGACGCGGTCGCGGCCGGCCGCCAGGACACCTTCGCAACCAGCACCGTCATGATCAACGCGTTCACCGAGTTCGGCATCCAAGAGGTCGCCGGTGATCGGCTGTGCTTCATCAACCTGACCCGCGAGTTCCTGTCCGGGAACCTGCCGCTGCCCTTCGGGCCGGAGCAGGTGGTGCTCGAGGTGCTGGAGACGGTCGAGATCGACGACGAGGTGATCAACGGGATCACCGCACTGGCCGCCAAGGGCTACCCGATCGCGCTCGACGACTTCGTCTGGGGCTCCGGGCACGAGCGCCTGTTCGGCCTCGCTTCGTACGTGAAGCTGGACCTGCTCGACGGCGACCTGAGCCGGCTCGACGAGATCGTCGCCGCCTGCCGCGAGTTCCCCAAAATCAAGATCGTGGCGGAACGCCTCGAGACCGCCGAGCAGATCGCCATCGCCGACAAGTACGGCCTGGAGCTGCGCCAGGGGTACGCCCTGAGCCGCCCCCAGGTGCTCACCGTGGCCAGCCTCTCCCCCTCCCGCCTGCGCCGTCTCGAACTGGTCGGCGCCCTGACCTCGCCCGACCCCGACCTCAAGAAGATCGTCGACATCATCGCCAGCGACCCGGCCCTGTCCCTGCGCGTGCTGCGGGCCAGCAACTCGGCCGCCGTCGGCAACGCCAACCGGGTCTCCTCGGTGCGCCAGGCCGTGGTCATGGTCGGCCTCATGCACATCCGGCAGTGGGCGGTGCTGATGGTGCTCGACGACGTGGCCGGGGCGACCGAGGAGCACATGCTGGGCGTGCTCACCCGGGCCCGGCTGTGCGAGAACGTGGCCCCCTGGTTCGGCGCGCCGAGCGACGAGGCGTTCATGGCCGGCATCATCAGCGGCGTCGCGGCGGTCCTGGCCGCCCCGCCGCGGACGATGACCGAGCAGTTCCCGCTCGCCCCGCAGATCGTCGCCGCGCTGGTCGACGGGGCCGGCCGGCTGGGCCGGGTGCTGCAGGCGGTCGACGCCTACGAGCGCGGCGAATTCGGGACATTCGACCTGGCCGGGCAGTATATGGACGCGGTCCGCTGGTCGACCCGCGCGCTCGAGTCGGCCAACAAGCAGGGCGCGCCCGCCTGAGGTCTTTTTGATGGACCGGCCCGCTGGCGACCATGGCGTGCCGAATTGCACGCTCGCACCATGGGAAACATCGCCATCGCCGGAGCCCCGATCTCGTGGGGCGTGTGTGAGGTCCCCGGCTGGGGCTACCAGCTGCCGGTCGAGCGGGTGCTGCGCGAGATGGCCGAGGTCGGCCTGACCGCGACCGAGCTCGGGCCGGCCGGATTCCTGCCGCCCGACCCGGGCCCGCTGCTGGCCGGATACGGGCTGACCGCGCTCGGCGGCTTCGTGCCGGTCGTGCTGCACGAGGACGGGCCCTGGCTGGAACGCGCCTTCGACGGCTTCGCGGCCGGGGACGTGCTGGTGCTGGCCGCGGCGACCGGAGTGGACGGTTACGACGAGCGGCCGGCTCTGGATGACGCCGGCTGGCGACGACTGCTGACCAATCTCGACCAGTTGAGTGCCGAGGCGGCGCGGCGCGGGATCATCGCGGTACTGCATCCGCACGTCGGGACCATGGTCGAGACCGGGCCCGAGGTCGAGCGGGTGCTGGCGGGGTCGGGCGTCGCGCTCTGCCTCGACACCGGCCACCTGCTGATCGGCGGGACCGATCCGGTTTCCCTGGCCCGGCAGGCCGGGGACCGGATCGCCCACGTGCACGCCAAGGACGTCGACAACGCCTTGGCAGCGAAGGTGCGGGCGGGCGATCTGACCTACACCGACGCGGTGCGGGAGGGGATGTACCGGCCGCTCGGCGACGGCGACATCGACTTCGGGGCGGTGGCGGAAGCCTTGGACAAGCACTCTTACCAGGGGTGGTGGGTGCTCGAGCAGGACACGATCCTGGCGAGTGAGCCGGTCGGAGAGGGCCCGGTGGCCGACGTTCGCCGCAGCGTGGGGCACTTGCGGTCGCTGTAGACGGTCAGCGGGGCGGCTACCACTCGCCGGCCCGGGCCAGCAGCGCGAGCCGCTCCACTTCGGACGGTGCGGTTTCGGCCGCGCGGCGGAACAACTGCGCCGCGCGGGTCCGGTCGCCGCTACGGGCAAGGAGATCGGCCTCGACCGCGAGCACGTAACTCTCCGGCATATCCGAAATGTCGCTCAACAGCTCGAGGCCGGCCGCCGGGCCGAACGCATAGCCGTGTGCCACCGCCCGGTTGAGCCGGACCGCCGGGGTCGGCTGGGCCTCGGCCAGCGCGTCGTACCACCCGGCCACGGCCACCCAGTCGGTCGAGTCGGCCACGTGCTCGGCCGCGATCCGGGCCTGCACCGTGTACGGCCCGGTCACCCGCGTCCGCCCTACAATCGCCAGCCCCTCCTCGATCATCGCCCGGTCCCACCGCGCGCGATCCTGGCGCTCCAGCGTCACCAGCCGGCCGTCCGCATCCCGCCGGGCGCCCCGCCGCGAGTGCTGCAACAGGCACAGCGCCAGCAGCCCCCACACCTCCGGCTCGTCGGGCATCAGCGAGGCCAGCAACCGGGTCAGCCGGATCGCCTCCTCGGCGAACGCCGGCTCACCGTCGGCGTCGTACCCCCGCGTGAAGAGCAGGTAAAGGACCCCGAGCACGCCGGCCAGCCGGTCGAGCAGCTCGGCGCCCGAAGGCACGCGGTACGGGATGCGAGCCTCCGCGATCTTCGTTTTGGCCCGTGTGATGCGCCGCGTCATGGTCGACTCGGTGACCAGGAAAGTGCGGGCGATGTCCGCGGTCGGCACTCCGGCGATCGTGCGCAGGGTCAGCGCCACCCGGGCCTCGAGCGCCAGCGCCGGATGGCAGCAGGTGAAGATCAGCCGCAGTCGGTCGTCCTCGATCTCCGGCGTCTCAGGAGAAAAGTCGGACATGACTGCCAGCTCCCGGAGTTTGCGGCTCTCCACCGCCGTACGTCTCAAGGTGTCGATCGCCCGGTTACGGGCGACGGTCATCAGCCACCCGCCCGGATTGCCCGGAATGCCGTCTCGGGGCCACTTCTCGAGGGCGGCGGCCAGCGCCTCCTGCGCGCAGTCCTCGGCCAGCGTCCAATCCCCGGTGATCCGGATGAGCGTGGCGACGATCCGCGCGAAGGAGGCCCGGCCGGCCTCCGAGACCGCGTCAGAGATCAACGAGCGGCCGGATCTCGAGTCGGCCGGTCCAGGCCATCGGGTGCGCGGCCGCGACCTTGATCGCCTCGTCGAGGTCGGCGCACTCGAGGATGTCGAAGCCCACGATCACCTCCTTGGTCTCGGCGAACGGGCCGTCGCTGAGCAGCGTCTCGCCGCCGCGCACCCGGACCGTGGTCGCGCTCGACGGCTGGCCGAGCACGCTGCCGGTGACCCGGCGCCCGGCCGCGTCGTTCTCCGCCACCCACACCTCGATGTCCGGCGCGCCGGACATATCGGTCTCCGGCTCGGTGTCGGTGCAGACGAACATCATGTACTTCATCGCGTTCTCCCTCGGTGTCGTTTGCCAGGGTGACGAACGGCCGGACCGGATCCGGACCGGTCGGGCGAGAAAGTTCAGAATTCGACCGGCGGCGTGTTGAACGGCGTGATCACCTGGATCGCCGACGGGTTGGACCGCAGCCGCCCGGGCAGGGCGCCCTGCGCCCGCATCACGGCCAGGCAGGCGTGCCGCACGTCGGCCCGCAGGTCGTGGTGCAGCACCGCGGAGATCGCGTGGGTGCGCAGCAGGGCGGTGTTCTCGTCGTCGAGGTCATGGGCGACGAAGACGTCGTAGTTCCGGCCGGCCGCCGCGAACGCGCCGACCACGGCGGCGTTGCCGCCGGCTCCGGCGTACATCGAATAGACCGCCCTCACGCTGGGGTTTCGGTCCAGCACCGCCCGCGTACGCTCGTGCACCGCGACCGAGCGATCCTCCTCGTCGACGACTTCGAGCAGTCGCCGGTTGGGTGCCCGGCGGCCCATCTCGGCCCGGAACCCGCCCAGCCGCTCGTCCTCGCCGCGGAACGATCCCCGCCCGCGGACCACCAGCACGTCCCCGGCCCGCTCGGCCAGCCACTGTTCGACCAGGTAGGCCGCGGTCGCCCCGGCATCCGCGTTGTCGATGCCGACGTAGGCCACCCGCTTGCTCGTCGGCAGGTCGGTGACCAGCGTGACCACCGGGACGCCGAGGTGACCGACGGCCTCGACCACCTCGGGCGTGTCGGGCGCCTTGAGGATCACGCCCTGGGAGCGGGACCGGCCCACCTTGGCCAGCACGCCGGGCAGGTCGGCCGGGCCGTCGAACAGGTGGAAGCGGGAGCGGATCACGGCCGGGCGCAGGGCGGGCAGCTCGGCCTCGAGCGCGCCCTTGATCGCGGCGGTGAACCGGGCCGGGGCCTGCATGACCACGTCGACCATGAAGGTGCGGCCGCCCAGACGGACCTGGGACTGCTGCCGGTCGAGATCGGCGATGGCCTGCCGCACCTCGCGGACCGTGCTGTCGCGTACCCCACCGCGCTCGTGCAGGACCCGGTCGACCGTGGCCTCGCTGAGTCCGGCCTGGGCGGCGATCTCGCGGATCCGGTAGGGGTGCTTCACGCCGTACAGAATGAGGAGTTTTTGAGGTCTTATCAATGGCCCTTGATATTCGGCGGCCCTTAGCGTGACCTCATGACTACCTGGTTTTCCCCCGATGACTGCCGACTCTCGGACTTCCGGGCCGTAGTCGAGCAGACCACCTCGACGGCGTCCTATCCGCACGCCGTCGCCGTCGAACAGAACGTCCTGATCTACGACAACCCGCCCGCCTCGGCCTTGCCGGAACTCACTTCCGCCCTGCTCGACGGGCCGGGCATCGTGGTGTTCAAGAACGCCGTCGACCCTACCGTCGTCGACCGGGCGAGCGCGGTCTTCTTCGCGATGATCGAGGAGCAGAAGGCGGCCGGCGTCGTCGGCGGCGACCACTTCGCCAAGCCGGGCGCGAACGACCGGGTCTGGGGTGCGCTGGACAAGTTCGCCGTACGCGATCCCATGGGATTCGCTTCGTACTACGCGAATTCCGCCCTGACGCTGATCAGCCGAGCGTGGCTGGGCGACGGCTACCAGGTCACCTCGCAGATCAACGTGGTCAACCCGGGCGGCCAGGCGCAGGTCGCGCACCGCGACTATCACCTGGGCTTCATGTCTCTACCGCAGGCGCTGGCCTATCCGGCGCACGCGCACCGGCTCTCCCCCGGGCTGACGCTGCAGGGTGCGATCGCCCACGTCGACATGCCGGTCGAGACCGGCCCGACGCTCTATCTGCCGCACTCGCAGAAGTACGCGCCCGGCTATCTCGCTTTCCACCAGCCCGAATTCACGGACTATTTCAACGAGCATTACGTGCAGCTGCCGCTGGCCAAGGGCGACGCCGCGTTCTTCAACCCGGCCCTGTTCCACGGCGCCGGCACCAACCGCACCACCGGCGTACGCCGCATGGCCAACCTGCTCCAGATCTCGTCGGCGTTCGGCCGGGCGATGGAGAGCGTCGACCGCCTCGCGATGTGCCGCGCTCTCTATCCGGCCCTGCTCTCGTTCGAGGGCGATGTGGACAACGTGATCGCGGCCAGCGCCGAGGGCTACGCCTTCCCCACCAACCTCGACCGCGACCAGCCGGTCGACGGACTGGCCCCGCCGACGCAGGCCGAACTGGTGCGCCAGGCCTTGTCGGAGAAGTGGGACGAGCCCCGGTTCGCCGCGGCGCTGGAGTCGCAGGCGGCCCGGCGCCTACCGGAGGTAGCTCGCTAGCGGAATGCCCTGGCTGCGCAGGGCGCCGGCGACGAGGCCGGCGATCTGCTGCGCGCCGTACGCCTCGAAATGCGTGTGGTCGTTGCAGAAGAACGCACCGAGGGCGCCCGCGGTGTAGTCGCCGTTGTTCGGGCAGAACCGCAGTCGGTTGTAGAGCGCGACGCTCAACGTCTGCAGGTCGATCACGGGCGCACCGGTCGCCGCCGCAGCCGCCCGGGTCTGCGTGACGAAGCCGCGGTTACTGGTCGCGGTGCTGCCCGAGCAGGTGATCGCCGCGACCGCGGTGAGCAGGATCGGGTGGGCACCCCGGGCCAGCGCCGCCTGCGCCATCATCGTCATCAGCTGCTGGTAGCGGGCGGTCCCGACATGCCGCGGGCACGCCGTGTCGCCGTCGTTGATCCCGAACTGCACGACCAGGTAGTCGCCCGGCTTCATGCCGGTGAGCATCTGGTTCCAGCGGGTCGAGTAGGCCGTCGAGCTGAGCACGCACTCGCCATCCGAGCCCTTCGTGCCGGTCACGTTGCCCTCGTAGAGCCACGTCTGGATGCTCCGGCCGGCCACCGCCAGGTTCTTGACCGTCGCGCCGCTGGTGAACAACGCGCCGAACTGGCTCCCCCATCCGACCGGGCAGCTCCCGCTCGGGTTGGCCATCGTCGAGTCGCCGGACATCCACACGGTGACCGGCGCGGCGGCTTTTTCGGTCCGGGCGACGCCACAAACGGCGGCGGCCGGATCGGCCGCGGCCACCACGAACGGTAGGGCCAGAATCACAACGGCAAGCCAGCGTAGTGCTCTCATGCTCGTTATATTGATACCTGTCCATGGCATAGGCAAGCGCTTACCCGGAATTGGCACTTGCGGCTATACAAGCGTGCAGTAGGCTACACGCGTGAATAGTCAGAGCGACCTGACCGCCCGCGCCCGCATCCGGGACGCGGCGATCACCCTGTTCGCCGAGAAAGGCATCGAGGCGGCGACGATCCGCGAGATCGCCCAGGCGGCGGGCGTCTCGTCCGGGCTGCTGCGGCACCACTTCGGGTCGAAGGAGGGGCTGCGCGACGCCTGCGACGAATACGCGTTCAACAAGGTCACGTCGCTCGGCATCCAGTTCACCGAGACCAACCTGCTCGGCCGGGTCACCCCCGAGATCATGCGTCTCCAGCAGTACGCCATCCAGTCGGTGATGGACGGCTCGCCCAACGCCCTGGCGACGTTCGACCGGGCCCTCGAATACGGCGAGTACTGGCTGGAGCACTCCGGTATCGAGGTCTCCGACCCGCGGGCCTACCTGGCCGTCATCGCCGTCATGAAGATGTCGATGTTCGCGATGCGGGACCTGCTGTCGCACGCCCTCGGGCAGAGCGTCGACGAACCCGCCGGGTGGGCGCGGGTGATCTCCGCGTCGATCGAGATCTTTTCCCAACCGTTGGTCACGCCGGATCTGGTCGAACAGGCCCGTAAGGCCCTGGCCGAATTCACCGCCTCAACCCCGGAGGAACAACCATGACCGAGGCCATCGATGCCGAGGGACTGATCAAACGGTTCGGCAAGGTCACCGCCCTGGACGGGCTCGACCTGCACGTCCGAACCGGCGAGGTGCACGGCTTCCTCGGCCCGAACGGCGCCGGCAAGACCACCACCATCCGCGTCCTGCTCGGCCTGATGCGGGCCGACGGCGGCCGGGCGAGCCTGCTCGGCGGCGACCCGTGGTCCGACGCGACGAAGCTGCACAAGCGCCTGGCGTACGTGCCGGGTGACGTGACGCTGTGGCCGAGCCTCACCGGCGGCGAGGTGATCGACCTGCTCGGCCGGCTGCGCGGCGGGCTCGACCCGAAGCGGCGGGCCGAACTGCTCGAACGCTTCCAACTCGACCCACGCAAAAAGGGCCGCACCTATTCCAAGGGCAACCGGCAGAAGGTCGCCCTGGTCGCCGCCCTCGCGTCGGATGTCGAGCTGCTGATCCTCGACGAGCCGACCAGCGGTCTCGACCCGCTGATGGAAGAGGTCTTCCGCGAGGTCATCCTGCAGGAGAAGGCGCGCGGCGACCGTACGGTCCTGCTCTCCAGCCACATCCTGAGCGAGGTCGAGGCCCTCTGCGACCGGCTGACGATCATTCGCGACGGCCGTACGGTCGAAACCGGCACCCTGGCCGAACTGCGGCACCTCACCCGGACCACCATCCAGGCCGAGCTGGCCGGCTCGTTCAATGGCACAGCCGGACTGTCCGAAATTCCGGGCATTCACGGCCTGCGCACCGACAACGGCCGGGTCGTCTTCGACGTCGACGCCGAATCGCTCGAACCGGCCCTGCGAACCCTGGTCGAGGTCGGGGTCAAGAGCCTGGTCAGCCAACCGCCGTCGCTCGAGGAGCTGTTCCTCCGGCAGTACCAGCGGGGGGACGACCAGCGATGACCGGCACCCTCAAGCTCCTGCGACTCATCCTGCGCCGCGACCGGATCCTGCTGCCGCTCTGGGCGCTCGTGATCGGCCTCATCCCGGCCAGCTACATCAAGACGTTCAACAGCATCTTCACGACCGACGCCGAGCGGCTCGCCTACGCGAAGACCAGCCAGAACAACGCCGGTTTCATCGCCCTCTACGGCCCGCTGCACGGCGACAGCCTGCCCGTGATGGTGGCCTGGCGGTCCGGCTTCATCCCGATCATGATCGGACTGTTCGCGCTGCTCACAGTCGTGCGGCACACCCGCACCGACGAGGAGGCCGGCCGCACCGAACTGATCGGCGCGACGGTCGTCGGCCGCTCGGCCCAGCTCGCGGCGGCACTGATCGCCACGATGGCGGCCAGCCTGGTCTGCGGCCTGGTGGTGGCGGCGGCGATGATCGGTAACGGCTTCGACGCGGCCGGATCGTTCGCGTTCGGCGCCGAGTTCACGCTGGGCGGCTGGGCCTTCGCCGGGGTCGCCGCGATCGCGGTCCAACTCTCCGGAAGTGCCCGTGGGGCCCGCACGATCGGCATCATCGCGCTCGGCATCGCATTCGTCCTGCGCGTCGGAGGGGACATCTCGGCACTCGGCGACGGGAAGCTGTCGTTCCTGTCCTGGCTGTCGCCGATCGGCTGGCTGACCCACGTCTTCCCGTACGAGCACAACGCGGCCTGGCCGATGCTGCTCGCGCTCCTGTTCAGCCTGGTCACCGTGGCCGCCGGGGTGCTGCTGCTGGGCCGCCGCGACCTGGGTGCCGGCCTGATCGCCCCGCGCCTGGGCCGGCCGGGCGCCTCGGCCGGCCTGCGCACGCCGCTCGCTCTGGCCTGGCGCCTGCACCGCGGCCTGCTGATCGCCTGGACGTTCGGCTTCGCGGTGCTCGGCCTCGTCTTCGGCGGGGTCGGCAGCAGCGTCGACGACCTGGCCGACGGCAACCAGGCGGTCACCGACCTGTTCGCCCACCTCGGCGGCCGGAGCGGCCTGATCGCCAGCTACTTCGCCAGCATCGCGGGCATCGTCGGGCTGATCGCCGCCTGCTACGCCGTCCAGGCCACCCTGCGCCTGCGCGACGAGGAACAGACCGGCCACGCCGAGACAGTGCTCAGCACCGCGGTGAGCCGCAACGCCCTGCTCGGCAGCCACCTGGTGTTCTCACTGCTCGGCCCGGCGGTCGCCCTGCTCGCCGAGGGTGTGGTCGCGGGCGTCACCTACGGCCAGGGCGAGATCGGCGGCATCATCGCCGGCACGCTCCTGCAGCTGCCCGCGGTCTGGGTGCTGGCCGCCATCGCGGTCCTCGTCTTCGGCGTGCTGCCACGCTGGTCGCTGGTCGCCTGGGCCGCCCCGGCAATCTGCCTGCTGATCCTGCTGGTCGGCGAGACGCTCCAGCTCAACCACTATCTGCTCGACATCAGCCCGTTCACCCACATCCCGCACCTGCCGGGCGGCAGCGTCCCGGCGACGCCGCTGGTCACGCTCACCGTTCTGGCCGCGGTGCTGGCCGTATTGGGCGCGGCCGGCCTCCGCCGCCGCAACCTGCCGGACTGACCGGCGGCTCTGCTCGCCCCCACCCGGTTCCGGGGTGGGGGCGGTTTGGGCGGGAGCGGAGCCGATCAGCTTATTTTGACTGCTTGCGGACTGCCTTCAGCGAAGTGCGGGCGGTCTTGGCGGCGTCGCGGATGGTCTTGACCTGGGCTCGGATGGCGTTGCCGTCCGGGCCCGGCTTGATGGCCAGCAGGGTGTCGACCTTACCGTCCAGGCCGGCCTTGACCGGGGTGGCCTTGGTGCCCAGCTTGCCGGCGGCCACCTGCTCGGTGTCGATGGCCGCGGTCAGGCGCACCTTCGGGCCGGTCAGGATGAAGACGCGGAAGTCGTCGACCATCGCCTTCGCGTCGGTCCTGACCGCGGCCGCGGTGGTCTCGGTGCCGACCTTGCCCTTCAGCGTGGTGAGGTCGGTGGTCTGCTGACCGATCAGCGACGTGAGCGTCGAGCGGTGACCCGACTGGACCTCTTTGGCGCCGGCCAGCGCGTCCGAGAACTTCTTGAGGGCGGCCAGCCGCAGGTCGATGCGGTCGGTTACGGCCTTCTTGGCCACGTCCAGCGGCTTGGCGGCCTGGCGGCCGCCGACCGGCGCGGCGGCCGGTGCGGCGGCTGCCGCCGGTCCGGCCACGCCGAGAGCGACGCCGAGGACAGTCGTCGCGACGAGGGAGGTGCGCACGATGCGGTTCATGGGGTGTCTTCCTTCTCAGTCCTGGTCGGCGGGAGGCTGGTCGTCGCTGCTCAGCTGCTTGTCGATGTCGTTGAGGAGGGAGTCGACGTCGTCCGAGGAGGAGGACGAGGCAGCGGCGGGGGAAGACTCGGATATATCCGAGACAGGGGCGGCGGGCGAAACAGTTGCCGCGGGCCGGTCGCTGCCGGCCGGCGATGCCGCCGGCGAGCGGTCGCAACCGCCGAGCAGCAGCGCGCCACCGACCAGCGCGAGGGCGAGAACTCGTTTCATGTCGACGATCATGGAGATCGCCGGTCAGGGAACGGCCCGGAGTTTGTAAGGGTTGCGTCAAGCCCGCGCGTGCCGGTCGGGCAGCAGCAGTTCCTCGTGGTCGAGCTCGCGCTCGAGCACCCGTAGCCCCTCGTCGGTCAGGTTGCCCGCGTCGCGCCAGCGCAGCAGCTCTTCCCGTTGCGCCTCGATGACCTGCTTGCGAACCCTCAGCGCCGCCTCGTATTTCGGCGACGTCGGCATCTCGTCGGAGTCCGCCTTCTCGAGCAGGTCGAGCCGGCGGCGGTAGCGCTCGAGGCGTACCTCCAGCTGCTTGCGCATGTTGTCGATCGCCTGGTCCTCGACGTTGTCGTGCCGCTCCTGCTTGATCTCGTCGAGCTGGTCGAGGGCGGCCTGCACCGACGCCGACCGGGCCTCGTTGCGTTCGCGGGCCAGGTCGGCGTGGTTGGCCCGCAGCCCGAGCCGCCGCACCAGCGGAGCGAACGTCAGGCCCTGCCCGATCAGCGTGACCAGCACGACCACGAACGTGCAGAACCGCAGCAGGTCGAGGTCGGGCACATCCGCCGGGATGATGAAGATCGCGGCCAGGCTGATCACGCCGCGGGTGCCGGCCCAGCTGAGCGCGGTCACCTCCTTGGCGTTCAACCGCTTGTCGTGGACCGGCGAGTCGTCGTCGCCGCCCAGCCGGGTGTGCAGCGAGCGGGGCAGCGACTGGGTGAGCACCAGCCAGAGCGGGCGCAGCAGCAACGTGACGCCGACCGCGATGGCCAGCGCGGCCGCGATCGTGCCCGCTGAGTAGTCGGCCAGGCCCTTCACGACCTCGGGCAGCTGCTGGCCGATCAGCAGGAAGACCACGCCCTCGAGCACGAAGTCGATCAGCCGCCAGACGGCGCCGGTCTGCAGGCGGCTGGCGCCCGAGCCGTACCGCGGGGCGTCGTGGCCGATGATCAGGCCGGCCACCACGACGGCGAGGACACCGGACACGTGCACGGACTCGCCGAGCAGGTAGGCCGCGAACGGCGTGGCCAGCGAAATGACGTTCGCGCTGAGCGGGTCGTGGCGGAAGTGGCGCAACGCGCGCACGGCGTAGGCGACCACCACCCCGGCGACCAGGCCACCGATCGCGGCGAGGAAGAACTTGCCGACCGCGTGGGTGAACGAGAAGCCGTCGCCGGTGGCCGCGGACGCGGCCACGGTCAGGATGGTCAGCGCGGTCGCGTCGTTGAGCAGGCCCTCGCCCTGGATCAGGGTGATCAGATTGCCGGGCAGGCCGGCCCGGCGGCCGACGGCCAGCGCGGCGACCGGGTCGGGCGGGGCGATCGCGGCGCCCAGGGCCACGCCCGCGGCCAGCGTCGCGCCGCCCACGAACAGGTCGAAACCGACCCCGACCAGCATCGCGGTGGCCAGCACGAGCAGCACCGACAGGCTGATGACCGTGCGCAGGTGGCGCCGGATGTCGAGCAGCGAGGAGTCGAGCGCGGCGCTGTAGAGCAGGGGCGGGATGACGAACGTCAGGATGATCTGGGCTTCGAGATGCACGTTCGGCCCGGGAAGAAGCGCGTACGCGATGCCGACGATGGTCAGCAGCGCCGCCGAGGGGAGGCCGGTCCTGTTCGCCACCCAGCGCACGGCCACGATCACGGCTGCCGCGCACAGCACGAACAGCAGGATTCCCTCGACATTCATGGGGTCCATCTTTCCGTAGCCGGCCGCGCACGGGGCGCGGCCGGCGACGAGAAATGGACCTCAGTGTCAGTAACGGTAGTGGTCGGGTTTGAACGGCCCGTTCACGTCGACACCCAGGTATTCGGCCTGCTTCTTGGTGAGGGTGGTCAGGCGTACGCCGAGGGCGTCGAGGTGCAGCCGCGCGACCTTCTCGTCGAGGTGCTTGGGCAGCACGTAGACCTGCTTCTCGTATTCACCCGGCTTGGTCCAGAGCTCGATCTGGGCCATCGTCTGGTTGGTGAACGAGTTCGACATGACGAAGCTGGGGTGCCCGGTGGCGTTGCCCAGGTTCATCAGCCGGCCCTCGGACAGGACGATCACGGAGTGGCCGTCCGGGAAGCGCCACTCGTGCACCTGCGGCTTGATCTCGACCTTCTCGATGCCCGGGATCTTGGCCAGCCCGGCCATGTCGATCTCGTCGTCGAAGTGGCCGACGTTGCCGACGATCGCGTTGTGCTTCATCTTCGACAGGTCATCGGCGGTGATGATGTCGGTGCCGCCGGTGGTCGTGATGAAGATGTCGGCCACGCCGACGACGTCCTCGAGCCGCACGACCTGCATGCCGTCCATCGACGCCTGCAGCGCGCAGATCGGGTCGATCTCGGTGACGACGACGCGGGCGCCCTGGCCGCGCAGCGTCTCCGCCGAGCCCTTGCCGACGTCGCCGTAGCCGCAGACCACGGCCAGCTTGCCGCCCAGCATCACGTCGGTCGCCCGGTTGAGGCCGTCGACCAGCGAGTGGCGGATGCCGTACTTGTTGTCGAACTTGCTCTTGGTGACCGCGTCGTTGACGTTGATCGCCGGGAAGAGCAGGGTGCCCTCCTTGGCGAGCTTGTAGAGGCGGGCCACGCCGGTGGTGGTCTCCTCGGTCACGCCCCGGATCTCGGCCGCGATCCTGGTGAAGCGGTCGGACGACGACGCGAGCGACTCGCGCAGCGTCTCGAGGATGATCGTGTATTCGTGGCTGTCGTCCTCGGTCGCCTGCGGGACCGCGCCGGCCGCCTCGAACTCGACGCCCTTGTGCACGAGCAGGGTGGCGTCACCGCCGTCGTCGAGGATCATGTTGGGGCCGGCGCCGTCGCCGAAGTCGAACAGGCGCATCGTGCACCACCAGTACTCCTCCAGCGACTCGCCCTTCCAGGCGAAGACCGGGGTGCCCTGGGGCGCGTCGGCGGTGCCCCGGCCGACGACGACCGCGGCGGCCGCCTCGTCCTGGGTCGAGAAGATGTTGCACGAGACCCAGCGCACGTCGGCGCCGAGCTCGACCAGTGTCTCGATCAGCACCGCGGTCTGCACCGTCATGTGCAGCGAGCCGGCGATGCGCGCGCCGCGCAGCGGCTTGGACCCGCCGAACTCCTTGCGCAGCGACATCAGGCCCGGCATCTCGTGCTCGGCCAGACGCAGCTGGTGCCGGCCCGCCTCGGCCAGAGACAGATCGGCGACCGCGAACTCGAGGCCGTTGATTGTCTGGTACCGATCTGAATGAGCGTGGTCGCTCATGAAGAGGGCTCCTCCCTCATCAGGAGGCGCCCTTGCGGTCAGAAACCCGGGCCGAGCGTGGCGGATCCAGCGACCTGAACAATTTCCCAGGGCAACTGGTCCGTCGCAGCGCCTCTCGACCGGGGCC
Source organism: Actinoplanes sp. NPDC051411 (assembly GCF_040682075.1). Taxonomy (NCBI): domain Bacteria; kingdom Bacillati; phylum Actinomycetota; class Actinomycetes; order Micromonosporales; family Micromonosporaceae; genus Actinoplanes; species Actinoplanes sp. NPDC051411. The sequence goes on from NZ_JBFBAD010000025.1 coordinate 57,893, forward strand.
GTTTCCACCTTAACCCGAACGGCCGACCGAGCGCAGGCTGGGATTCCGAGTCAACCGGTGCGATTCGGCTGGCAAGGTGAGGTCCGTGCCAGATGTGCTTGTCGTGGACGACGATCGGGCCGCCCGCGAATCACTGGGGCGTGCCCTGGTGAAGGAGGGCTTCGAGGTGCGTGAGGCGGCCGACGGGCTGAGCGCCCTCGACGCGGTCACCGCCGATCCGCCGGACGCCGTGGTGCTCGACGTGGGCGTTGCCGGCCTCGGAGGTGCCGAGGTGGTGCGGACCATCCGGGCCCAGCGGCGTACGCTCCCGGTCTGTGTGCTGGCCGGCCGCGACGAGGCGGCCGACCGGCTGGCCGCGCTGGCGGCCGGCGCCGACGACTGCCTGGTCAAGCCGTTCGCGGCGGGCGAGCTCGCGGCGCGCCTGCAGGCGATGGTCCGGCTCGAGACCGGCGATCACCGGCCGCTGCACCTGGGCGACCTGACGATCGAACCGGTCCGCCGGGTCGCCACCCGGCGCGGGCGTGACCTCGATCTCACGACCCGGGAGCTGGAGGTGCTGGCGGCTCTGGCCCGGCACGGCGGCCGGGCGCTCAGCCGCGGCCAACTGCTGGCACAGGTCTGGGGATACACCTGGGAGGTGGACGGTGACGTCGTCGACGTCTTCGTCGGTGGCCTGCGGCGCAAGCTGGAGGCGGCCGGCGAGCCGAGGATCCTCAACCATGTTTCCGGCGACCGGTTCGTCGTGACCGCATGAAGGCCCGCACCCAGATCACCGTCGCCGCCACCGCCGTGGTGGCGCTGCTGGTCGCGCTCACCGGCCAGTTCATCGTCTATCGCACCGACCAGCGCGACCGGGACGACATCGATCACGCGCTCGCCGCGCGAGCGGCGCAGATCCAGACCGATGCGACGAAGACCGGCAAACTGCCGGCCGACGGCGTCTATTCCGTACGCCTGATGTCAGGCACCCAGGTTCGCGCCCAGAGCGGCTCCACCACCCAGTTCTCGGCCCCGGTGAGGGACGGTTTCTCGACGGTCGCGGCCGCCGACGGCCACGACTACCGCTCGTGGGCCGAGACCCTGAAGACCGGCGTCCAGTTGCAGGTGCTCACCGACTACTCGGACCAGCAGGGCCGCCACAGCCAGGCGGTCCGGCTGGTCGACCTGTCGGTGCTGGTCGCGATCCTGCTCGGCGGCCTGGCCAGCTGGTTCGCGAGCGGCATCGTGCTGCGACCGCTCCGCCGCCTCGAGGAGGGCGCCCGCGAGCTGCGGCCCGACGATCTGAGCGGGCGGCTGCCGAGCGTGAAGGAGCCGCGCGAGGTGGCGGAGATCGCCGCCTCGGTCAACGCGCTGCTCGACCGCATGCAAGCCGCCGCCGAGTCAGGGACGATCCGCCCGGCGGAGTCGGCGAGCCCGTCCGGCCCGCCCTTCGCCCCGCCGACCGCCCCGGCCCCGGCCGCCGCCCCGAAGGTCTCCAGGCCGCCGAATCTGCCGGAGCCGACGACCTCGACGATCACGCCGCCCCCGGCCGAGCCGGACACGTTCCCGCCCCGCCCGGCCCCGGTCGCGGCCCGGCCGGTGGCCTCCGAGCCGACCGCGGGCCGGCCGACGACGCCCACCGTCGAGAAGGAGCGCGACGACGAGGAGCTCCGGGCGGCCCTGGAGAAGCTCGGCGACGACCTCGACACCCTTCTGGACAACCCCGAGCTGTCGACCACCCAGCGCCACCTGATGCTGGCCAGCATCCAGAACGAGTACCGCCGGATCGTCCTGCTGACCCAGGCACCCTAAAGGTCGATGTCGGCGTAGATGGCGGCGTGGTCGGAGCCGGCGTGGACCGGGCGGGTCATCGTGTCGTAGATCGACCACAGGGTGCCGTTGCGCCCGCCCCAGACGCCGCGGCGGGAGATGCCGCCGCCGGTCGCGCGCGCCCACAGCGGCGGTGAGAGCAGGACGTAGTCGAGCTTGTTGCGCGCGGTGCAACTCCCGTACGTCCCCGGGCGCCCGCCGTCGTCGAAGTTGGCGTGTTCGGAGATGTCGCGGAGGTCGGATCCGCCGAGCAGGGGCGCCAGGGGCTCGCTCTCGGGGGTGTCGTTGAGGTCGCCGAGCACCACCACGTGATCGATGCCGGCACCGACCAGGTCGCGGTAGATCTCGGCCACGCGGGTGGCCTGGCGCTTCCTGGTCGCGTCCGAGGCGATCTTGTCCCCGTACCCCTTGCTCTTGAAGTGATTGACGAGCACCGCGATCGTCGGGCCGCCGGGCGAGCCGAAGTGGTATTCGGCGCAGTCGCGGCTGAAGACGCGGCCGGTGGCGTCGGCGTCATCGACGTGGGTCCGCTGCGTGACCAGCGGAAAGTCGCGGCCGGAGAGCACGCCGACGTCGATGCCGCGCTCGTCGTTGCCGTCGACGACCATCACATGCGGGTAGCGGGGCCCGAGGGCCGCGTCGGCGAACCGTTTCAGCGCGATGCGGCTCTCCGCCTCGACCACCCCGACGATGTCGGCGCCTACGTCCTGCAGCACCCGGGCGGTGTTGAACAGGGCCAGTTCGTCGACCCGGTCGGTGGTGAGCTCGACCCAGCCGATCCAGTCGCCGCGACCGCCCGCGACCACCTCGACGTGGCCGTCGCGCTTGCGGCGCAGCAGCCGGCCGCGATTTTGCCGCAGGCGGGCGAACTTCGCCGTGTCGCCGCGCAGCAGCCCGAGCCGGGTGAGTTCGCGCCGGATCTCCTGCTGGATCTCCGCGGTGTATTCGATCTCTTCGAGCAGAGCACAGATGCGCTGGTAGGACTCCAGCACCGGGCGTCCGGCGGCCCACGTGCGCTGATCCAGCGCGCGGGCCCGGTTGAACAGGTTCTCGACGTTGAATCCGGCGATCCGCACGTGGCGAAGGCTCATGCGGACGAACGTACGACAGTCGTTTGGGCGACCAACATCGGTTGACGGTCGAGAGAACTCTTCGCTTTCCGTAGTCGGATGATTGCCGATCGTCAAAAGGCCGCGCCATAGTGATCATCGGGGGTCGCCCATTCATTCATCGCAGCTGGGAGGGGTGATGACGGCTGCCACCGCGAGGCTCGCCGCGGGCGAGCCGCCGATCAACTTCGCGGCCCACCAGTTCCGGGCGGGCAACATGGCCGGGGCTCGGGACGACTTCGAGCAGATGCTGGCCATGCTCATCGCGGCCGTCTTCCCGGGTGCCCGGGCGATCGCCGCCCACCCCGGCGACTGGGGCATCGACGTCCTGCTGGGTGACCTCTCCGGGCTGGTCGTGATCTGGCAGTCCAAGTACTTCTGGCCGGTCGTGACCCGGTCGGCCCAGGCCCAGATCCGCGAGTCGTTCGAGTCGGCGCTGACGGCGGCCGAGCGCAACGGATATGCCATCCGGCAGTGGGTGCTCTGCGTGCCGTCGAGCATGGAACCGGCCACGGCGCAGTGGTGGGACCGCTGGCGGGCGCGGCGGCAGCGGGAGACCGGCGTGGTCATCGAGCTGTGGCACGAGACGGTGCTGCGGGGGCTGCTCGCCCGTCCGGACGCGGCCCACGTGCGGCGCCACTACTACGACCCGTTCGCACCGGCCGAACGGCCCCGGCCGCTGACCCAGGCGCCGGCCGGGAGCTTCGAGGACGCCCTGTTCGTCCGGCAGCTGCGGGCGGCCGGGCACGTCGAGGTCGAGTCGGCCAAGCACGAGTACTTCAACGCCGACCTGCTCGCCCGGGAGACCCTGGACAAGGGCGTCCAGGGCGAGATCGACGCGCTCGGCGAGGCCGACAGCATCGTGAACGGCATCTGGGAGGCCCGGTTCAACGCCGGCACCGGGACCCACCCGGGCGACCGGCTGCCCGGCCTGCACGCGGCGGTGATGGGCGAGATCCGGGAGTCCCGGGCGTTCCCGGCCGGGCTGCGGGCCGGCCCGGTGCACCACTGCGGGCTGATGCACCGCGTGGTGCAGGACCGGCGGGCGGGCTGGACCCGGCACTGGCGACGGGTGGCCGAGCAGTGAACGCCGACGACCTGGCGGTGTTCCGGGGCGCCCGGCTGCTCCTGCTGCTCTCGGTGGCGTACGAGGTAGCGGCCGAGGAGACGCCGGACGGGCTGGACGCGGAACGGCTCGGCATCTACGACTTCCTGGCCGCCCACCCGCTGCTGCTCGCCCGGGAACCGGACGACCCGGACCGGCTGACCCTGCGGCTCGCCGGGTTCGATGACCGGGCGCTGGCGTACGGAAGCGCCGGTCAGCGGTTAGCGACCGGCCTGACCCGGCTCAACCGCGACCTGGCCCTCTTGATCAAAGAGGGCCTGGTCGAGATGCGTGCGGACGGCCGGATCCGCTACCGGCTGACCCTTCAGGGCCACACCGCTGTCGAGCGGCTGAACGCGGGCTATGCGGAGGCTTACCGGTTGGCGGCACGTTTCGTCATCCGTCGATTGCGCCGCCTCTCCGGCCGTAGGCTGAGGGAGTCCTTGCACCAATGGACGAGGGACCTGCCATGAGCGGTGAGCGACAGGTGCACGGGATCCGGATCCGAAGGTTGCGGCTGCGCGCCGGCGACCGCGAATACGACGTCGACTTCCGGGAGTCCGACCCTCTGGCCACAACCCGAAGTGCTTCAAGAGGGCCCCGCCCCATGTCGGTGATCGCGGGCGAGTTCGGCACCGGCAAGACGACCATCCTCGAGTTCGTCGACTACTGCCTGGGCGCGTCCGACCACCCGCGGCACCCGGAGATCATGCCGAAGGTGCGGGCGGCCACCCTCGAGGTCGAGCTGTCCGGCACGCCGCACCTCATCGAGCGGGCGGTCGGCGAGCCGTCGACCTTCGCCTACGTGGGCGCGGGCCGGCTCGACGACCCGACGCCGGCCAGCCCGCAGAGGCGTCCGCTGCGGCCGGCCGGCAACCCCGGCAGCCTGTCCAGCCTGCTGCTCGCGCACTGCAAGCTCGAGGGCGTACGCCTGCACGACGAACTGGCGACCGACCCGCTCAGCTTCCGCGACCTGATGTGGCTGTGCTTCCTGACCAGCGACCGGCTCGACGACCGCAATCTGCTGTTCGAGAACGTGCCGATGAAGAACCTCAAGCTCCGCCAGGTCGTCGACGTCGTCTTCGACGTGCACGACGACCGGTCGGTCGAGCTCGGGCGGCGCATCCGCACCCTCGAGGCCGATCTGTCGGCGGCCCGGGACGCCTATCTGATGGCCCGGTCGATCGTCGACGAGCAGCGCCTCGGCGACCACGACGAGCTGGCCGAGCACGAGCGGGCGGCCAAGGCCGAGCTGGCCGAGTGCGCGCTGGCGCTCGCCGCGCTCGACGCCCGGGCCCGGGCGGGCACGACGTTCGCCGAGGGGCTGCGGTCCCGGCACCACGCGGCGGCCGCGGCGGCGCACAAGGCGGCCGAACTGCTGCGCGACCGCGAGACCCAGCTGGTGCGGATGACGTCGCTGCGGGCGACGTACGCCGAGGACGTCAGCAAGCTGGTGATGCTGACCGAGGCCGGCCGGCTGTTCCCGCCGATGCGGCTCGAGATCTGTCCGTCCTGCCTGACCCCGGTGCTGCCCGGCGACCGGCGCTGCGCGACCTGCCAGGCCGTCCTCGAACACCATCTGCCGGGCGCCGACCCGACCGCCGGAGTCGACGTGACCGGCGAACTGCGCGCGGCCCGGGCGCGGCTGGCCGAGCTGACCCGCTACCTCGACGACCTTCAGGCCGAGGTGCCCCGGCTGCGGGCGGCGGCCGAGCAGGCCCAGGAGGCGGAGACCCGGGCGGCGGCCGAGGTCGACACCGCGACCGCGCACGTCGTCAGCCCCTATCTGGCCGAGCGGGACAGCGTGGCCCGGCGGCGCGAGGCGGCGACGTCGGACCTGCAGCGGGCGGTCGACGGGCAACGGCTCACCGACAGCCTGCAGCGGCGGGCGGCCGCCCTGGAAGCGGGCCGGGGTCAGCTGGCCGGACTGCGCGAGGAACTGCGGGCGGCCCGGCGACTGGCGCCGGCCGGGCGGCGGGCCGAGGTGCTGCGGCGGGTCGGCGACCGCTACCGGGACCTGCTCGGCGAGTGGCGCTATCCGCGGCCGGGCGACGCCTTCGTACGGGAAGACCTGACCCCGTGCACCCGGGGTGAGCCCTACACCTCGGCGTCGCCGGGCGGCCGCACGCTGATCGCGCTGGCCTGGCAGCTGGCGATCTTCGAGACGGCGTGGGAGACGCGCTCCTCGCACCCGGGTTTCCTGCTGCTGGACAGCCCCCAGAAAAACCTGGGCCGCACCGAGGGCCCCGTGGTCGAGCGCGTCTACCGGCACCTGGAGCGCTGGCTGGCCGGGCCGGGCCAGGGCGCCCAGATCATTGTGGCCGACAACGCGCCCCCCAAGACCGCCGCGGCCGACGTCGTGACGCGCTTCTCCCGGCAGGCCGGGTTGATCGACTAGCTTCAGGGGGCAGTCCCGCTTCCGGCGTTGACCGAGGACGCCGCGAGACCGCCGCCGATGAGGTTCCAGCGCTGGAGCAGCTCGTTGTAGGCGCCCGAGCGGATCAGCCGGTCGAGGGCCTGCCGCAGCGCGTCCCGCAGCCCGCCGTCGGACTTGGCGAGGGCGATGCCGAACAGCCCCGGCTCGTACTGCACGGTCGACGACAGCTGGTAGTACGCCCGGGTCTTCACGTCGCCGGCCAGGTAGGCGGCCGGCGGGTAGTCGTTGAGAACCGCGACCGCCCGGCCCGTACGCAACTGCAGCAACGCATCGGCGTTGGTCTTGAACTCCTTGATGATCATCTTGGTGCCGCAGCCGTGTTGCGAACGGTGCAGCAGGTCGTCCTGGACCGTGCCCGCCTCGGTCGCGACGACCTGGCCGCAGAGATCCTTGAGGTCGGTGATCCCCTGCGGGTTGCCCCGCTGCACCACGATCGACGTGCCGGCCTGGAAGTAGTCGAGGAAGTCGGCCTTCTTCTCCCGCTCCGGGGTGTCGTTCATCGAGGACAGCACCCCGTCGTAGACGCCCTTGTTGACGTCGTCGAGGGCCGTGTCGAAGTTCCCGTGCACCATCTCGATCTTGATGCCGAGCACCGAGCCGAGCGAGCTGGCCAGATCGGGCTCGAAGCCGATGATCGTCTGACCGTCGGCCGCGAACTGCTCCATCGGGGCGTAACTGGCGTCGGTGACCAGCCGGATCTCGCCCCGGTCCCGCACCGAGGCCGGGAGCTTGGCGTGGAGACCCGAGTCGTACCGGACCCCGTCGGACGACGTCGAGGCGTCGTTGGTCGTGGCCGTCGCGCCGGCGCAGCCGCCGGCGGCGAGAGCGAGCGCCACGACGGCGGCGCCGAACATACGCTTCATCGAATGACCCCTTCCGCGACGTAAGTCCGTTGGATGTCCCTCCAGGCCACCGGCCGGGAGTAGAGGTAGCCCTGCGCCTTGTCACAGCCGGCCGTGGTCAGCCAGTCCGCCATCTCCGGCACCTCGACGCCCTCGGCGGTGACCTTGCTGCCCAGGCCGTGCGCCAACTCGATCACCGAGCGCACGATGGCCCGGCTCTCCGAGTCGGTGAGCAGGTCGGAGACGAACGCACGGTCGATCTTGATCTCGGCGATCGGCATGCCCCGCAACTGGGAGAGACTGGTGTAGCCCATGCCGAAGTCGTCGACCGAGATGCCGATGCCGCGTGCGGCCAGATCGCGTACGGCCTGAGCCGCGGTCTCCGCGTCGCCCGCCAACGCCGTCTCGGTGACCTCGAGCAGCATCAGCTCGGGCGGCAGGCCGTGCTCGGCGAGAAGGTCGGCCACGAAGCCGGCGAAGCCCGGCGTCTCCAGGTTGCGGGCCGAGATGTTGACCGACACCACCCAGGGCCGCCCCTCCGCGAGCCATCGGACCTGGTCCTCGGCCGCCCTCCGGAGCACCCAGGCGGTCAGCGGCTCGATCACGCCGGACAACTCGGCCGCGGGCAGGAACTCGGACGGCGGCAGCAGGCCACGCTCCGGATGCTGCCAGCGGACCAGCGCCTCGACGCCGTTGATCGCGCCGTCGGCCAGGTCCACCTTCGGCTGATAGACCAGGAACAACTCGTCGCGCTGCAGGGCGTGCCGCAACTCGGCCTGCACGACCAGCCACTGGGTCGGCGTCGCGACCCCGCCTCCGTCGTAGAGGACCACGTCGATGGCGCCCCGCTTGCTCTGGTACATCGCGGCGTCCGCCCGCTGGAGCAGTTCCTCGACGTCGGAGCCGTGCTCGGGATAGAGCGCGACGCCGAAACTCGCCTCGACGTTGAGCGGCACCCCCTCGATGACCGCCTCCCGGGTGAGCTCCTCGCGGAGCCGGTTCATCCGGGGCAGCACGTCGGCCGCCTCGAGACCGGGCATGATCAGCGCGAACTCGTCGCCGCCGAGCCGGGCCAGGGTGTCGCCCGAGCGCAGGCCGGGCAGCAACCGGTGGGCGACCACCTGCAGCAACTCGTCGCCGGCGTGGTGGCCGAGGGTGTCGTTGACCTCCTTGAACCGGTTCAGGTCGACCAGCACCACCGCGCCGCCGGTGCCGTCGCGCCGGCCGGCCGCCAGCGCGTGCGCGGCCCGGTTGCGGAACTCCTCCCGGTTGGGCAGGCCGGTCAGCCCGTCGTGCAGGGCCTCGTGCTCCTGCTGCGCGGCGTAGCGGCGCAGCGAACGGGTCGTCGACCAGGCGATCAGGCCGAGCACCAGGTAGATGCCGCCGAGCACCCCGCCGAGCCGCCAGTAGGTCTGCACGATCTCGCGGTGCAGCCGGGCCGCGATCGCCTGGTCCGGCAGATAGAGCTCGAGCACCCCGACCGACTCACCGGTCGCACTGGCCACCACCGGCTGGAGCGCCCGGATCGCCCGCCCACCCGGTGCGTCCGGGTAGTCGACGACGTCCACCGCGGTGTCGCCGGTCGAGGCGGCCCGGAACGCCGGATCGGCCGTCGAGATGCCGCCGGCCGTCGAGCCGTCGTCGGCGTACACGACCTGGCCGGCGAACGTACGTACGCGCATCCGGACCACCGAGCCGTGGAACAGCGCGAGGTCGGTCGCCTCCTGCAGGTGCCGGCGCTGGTCGGCGGTCAGGCCCTCGTCGAGCCGGCCGGCGTTGCCGAGCGCCGGGGCGACCGCCATCTCGGCGATCACCGCGGCCTGCGAGCGGCCCTGGTCGATGCCCTGCCGGGCCGCGTCCTGCTGGACGCCCCGGATCAGCACGGCGCCCAGCGCGGCGATCGGAACCAGGCCCGCGACGGCATAGGTCGCGAACAGGGAAGCGCTGGACCGCGCTCCCTGCCGCCGCTGTCGGTGTCGTCGCCACACGCCGGTCTTATCGGTGAGTGACGCGCGACATAAAGGAATCCGGCCACCGTAATGAACCCGTCGACATCCGCCTCGCAACCGCGAACGCCTCGTATCCGTCGGTCGGCCCGGCTCCGCGGGCGTCCCCCGCTCCAGTTCAACGTCAGCGCACGGTGCTGGTGGCGCGTCGTGAGCTGTTCTGAGTCGCCAGGCAGCCTATCCCGGGCGGTTGATCTCAGGGCGAGATGGTGCGGCCCGGTACCGCTTCGATCCGGGTGACGCATCCTGATCAGGGGGACGCGCGTTGACCCGGCGTGCGTATCTCCAAGCGTGTCCTGATCGGCGGCGCGGTCGCCGCCCTTGCCCTCGCCGGCACCGGCGTGGCCCGTGCTGCGGTGGTGAGCACAGCGGCCCACACGTCGCCGCAATTCAACGGCTCGGTCTACGCGATCGCCTACCACGGCGACACGGTCTACGTGGGCGGCTCGTTCACCAGCGCGGTGATCGACGGGCGACTGGTGCACCGGGACCGGCTGGCCGCCTTCGACACCCGCAGCGGTGACCTGCTCTCCTGGGCACCCGAGGCGAACAACACGGTCCGCGCGCTCGCCGTCTCCGGCGGCTCGCTCTACGCCGCGGGCGACTTCACCGAGATCGCCGGCCACCGCCGGAACCGCCTGGCCCAGATCAACGGCTCCACCGGAGCCGTCGGCTCGTTCTCCCACCGGGTCACCGGCATCCCGCAGGCCCTCGCGGTCGGCAACGGCAAGCTGTACGTCGGTGGCTCGCTCAGCCGGATCGACGCGTCCCCGCGGTCGCGCCTGGCCGCGTTCTCCCTCTACGACGGCGCGATCGACGGCCGGTGGACGCCCTCGACCGACGACACCGTGCACGCGCTCGCCTTCGCCGGCAACCGGGTCTACCTGGGCGGCAGCTTCCACCGTACGGACGGGGTCCGCTCGACCCTGCGCCTGTCGGCCGTGGACGCCTCCACCGGCGCGCTGATCTCCGGTTTCCGGCCGTCGCCGCCCGCGGTGGTGCACTCCATCGCGGTCGACTCCCGCGGCGTCTATGCCGCGATGGGCGGCCAGGGCGGGCGGGCCACCGCGTTCTCCACCGACGGCCGGGCGCGCTGGACCCGGGTGTTCGACGGCGACGTGCAGGGCATCGCGGTGCTCGACGGGACGGCGTACGTCGGCGGCCACTTCGACCACGCCTGCACCTTTGCGCGCAACGGCGCCCAGGGCACGTGCTCCGGGGGTTCGCAGTCGCGGATCAAGCTGGCGGCGGTCAACGGCGACGGGTCGCTCAACTCGTGGGCGCCGCAGGCCAACGGCATCGTCGGCGTCCGCACGATCGTGGTCGACCCGGTGCAGAAGACGGTCGCGGTCGGGGGCGACTTCACCACGATCGGCGGCAAGGCCCAGAAGCGTTACGCCTTCTTCGGCTGACCCCGGTGAAGCTTCGCATTCTGGCGCTGGTCCTGGTGACGCTCACGCTGGGCCCGTCGGCCCGGGCGTCGACGACCACGCTGGCCCGCAGGCCGGCGCTGCCGCGGGCGACGAGCGACACCGTCCGGTTCACCTTCGACGGCCGCAGCCCGCTGGCCGACGTCAGCGGGCACGGGCACGACCTGAGCCCGGTCAGCCGGCACGGCGGCGCGCTCGCCACGGCCGCGCACGGCGACGGGAGCGCCCTGGTGTTCCCGCCGCCGTGCCACGACGAGCCGTGCCCGCGGATCGCGTTGCGGGCCCCGACCGCGGCCGACCTCGACCCGGGCACCCGGCCGATCCGCTGGGGCGCGGCGGTGAAACTGGCCGCCGACCAGACGACCAAGGGCGAGAATGTGGTGCAGAAGGGCTATTCGGCCAGCGGCAGCCAGTACAAACTTCAGGTCGACGGGCTGGCCGGCGACCCGAGCTGCGTGATGGTCGACGACCAGCGACCAGAGATCCGCGTGGCCATGAGCAGCGCCGGCGTCGCCGACGGCCGGTGGCACACGCTGGAGTGCCGCCGCTCCGGCACCCGGCTGGTCGTGCTGGTCGACGGGGAGCAGCGCGGCTCGACGACGGTGCCGGCCGACCTGTCGGTGCATAACCGGATCCCGCTCAGTGTCGGCGGCAAGGGATCGTTCACCAACAACGACCAGTTCCAGGGCGAACTGGACGACATCTGGGTCGCGATCGGCTAGGGCCCGGCCTGATAGGGCGGGGGCAGGGCGTAGGGCTTGGAGTCGACCTCGATCGAGCTGAACCAGCCGGTCACCTCGATTCGGATCTCGGGCGTGCCCGGCACCCGCGGCACCGCGGCCAGCCGGATGTGCCGCGACGTGAAGTAGGTCGCGCCGATGAAGTCGACCTCCACGCCCTCCGGCACGATCACCTTGAGCTCGCCGAACGCGCAGACCCCGCTGATCTCGATGACACTCTGATCGGTCAGCACCGCCCGCAGGTCGATCTCGGTCGACCCGAAGATGTTGCGCAGCTTGAGCCGCCCCGTCCGCAGTTTCCACCGGCCGCGCCGCTTGTTGTCGCTGAACACCGTGACGATCCGGTCGACCGTGTGCGAGGACCCGACGATCGGCGTGGTCACCAGGCCGGCCGTCGCCTGTTCGAGGGCCGTGTCGTCCTCGGCCGCCCAGACGGCGCCGACCCGGGCACTGAACTCCTCGAGCGTCAGCCGCCCGTCGCCGCACGCCCGCTGCAACATCTCGGCCGCCCGCTCCCGCTCGACATCGGACGGCGGCCGGGGCACAGGACTGGTCACCCCCGCGACCCTAGTCCCTCACCGCCCACCTTTTCCGCCCCACGATTCCCGCCACGCGGCCTTCGACGGGCTCGACCAGCAATTCAGCGATCGTCGCCCGCACCGGCGAGGCGGGGTGGGGTCGCGGGTGCGGGCGCGTCCCGGCTCAGGCAGACGGCAGTGGCCAGGGCGCCGAATGCCGCGGCGGCGATCGTGCACGCCGGGATCAGCCACCGGGGCGGACCGTCCACGGAGGAGCCTTCCCGCACCACCGAGTGCAGGGTGAACACCGCGAAGCGGGTGTCATGGAAATGTATCGCCAGCACGACCGCCTGCCGGGCGATGGCGAACACCGGCGGCCCGGCCATGACCAGCGCCGCCCCGGTCAGCACCGACGCCGTCCGGCGGCGGCCCGTGGGCATTGATCGCAGGCGGTAGGCGAGCGCCGCGACCAGCAGCCATCCGGCCCCGAGTCCGAGGATGCCGCCGGCGATGGTCAGCGGCAGGTAGGCGGCGGCGCGCTGGGCGAACAGTGAGGCCGAGAGGCCGCTCGGATAGAACTGGCCGCCGTCGTAGTCGTAGAACACCGACCCGCGCAGGATCAGGCCGTCGTGGTCCGCCCGGAAGTCGGCCGCGGTGAACTCGGTCCCGGCGTCCGAGTTCTTCAGGTCCTCGTAGGCCGGTGGTATCACGGTGAACGAGGTGACCGTCCACCCGGCGGCAGTGATGCGGTCGCGCACCGCGGTGGCGATCCGGGCCGGGTCGGCCCCGGGGTGGCGGGTGGCCGGGGTAGCGAAAATCGAATACCGGTCGGCGTTGCCGGCCACGCTCATCCGGAAGGGTGGCAGGTTGCGGCTCGGGTCGGCGTCCGGCACGGCGGCGGTGAGCAGCCGCTGCACGGTGGCCTGCGACGGCAGCGAGGTGAAGGTGCGCTCGCCGGCCCAGCTGCCGCCGGCCGCGCCGAGGACCGCCGTCGCCGCCGCGACCAGCACGGCGGTGAGCAGCACCAGGGGCCGCTGGGGCAGGCGGAACCGCTGGCGCAGGCCGCTGGCGATCAGGTGCCAGGTCTCGCCGGCGGAGGGGCGGGAGCGACCGGGCTCGGCCATCTCCATCAGCGTGGTGACGATCTCGGTTCCGTGGTCGCGCCGGTAGCGGCCGGAGTGGGCCAGCAGGAGGCGCCGATAGTGCCGTTCGAGCCGCGGGTCGCCGGCGGGCCAGTCGGAGGTGGTCATGCGGCGCCTCCGAAAGGAGCGAGCCGCATCTCGCACGTGGGCTGCTGCACGCCGAGGACTCTACGTCAGCCGACATATATCGGCAACCGATCTATCAAGCCTTCAGAGATAGGCCGGGATCTTCAGCGTCGCGGTGTCGGTCGCGGTGCCGTCGGCGGTGTGGCCGGTGACGATCACGCGGTAGTTGTCGGCGCTCGGGGGGATGAACGTGATCTGGGCCGCCCCGTCCTCGTCGGCCAGCACCGTGCCCGCGGTGTCGACCGCGCCGTCGCTGTCGCCGACGACCTGGTAGTCGAAGGAGACGACGTTCGGCATGCCGGCGGCGAAGGTGACCGCGGTCGGTTTGCCGGGAACGCCGCGGCCCGGGTCGGCGACGATCCGGGGCATCGTGCCGACGTCGAAGTGGTATTCGGTGACCGGTGACAGCGAGCCGTCGCGGAAGCGCCGCTGCACCGCGAGCGTGTTCGGTCCGGTGTGGTCGGGGGTGAAGGCGACCGAGGTGATCGCCTCGTCGGCGTCGCGGGGCGTCGTCCGCACCGGGGTGTCGTCGACGTGCCAGAGGTAGCCGGTGGTCTCGTCGGTCAGGTCGCCTAGGAAGCCGAACGTGCCCGGCACGCCCATGCCGAGCGCCTCCCCGGAGGCCGGCCAGCTGGCCGTGACCTGCACCGCCGGGTCGGCGACGACGATCGGGTAGTCGGCCCGGTCGGAGGCCCGGCCGTCGGAGTCGACGCTGACCGCGGTGAGCACCCGCCAGCCGGGACGACCGGGGGTGAAGTCGGCGTCGGCGGTGCCGTCGGGCCGGGCCGCGACCGTCTGCTCGGGCACGCCGTCGCCGAACGAATAGCGGTAGGCGACGACACCCGGCCGGGCCGGGGCCAGGGTGACCGTGCCGATCCGCCCGGCGACGGCCGGGACGCCGAGGTCCGGCACCGGTTTGATCACCGGCGCCGAGGAGACGGGCAGGGTGAGCGTGCCGGCCGGGGTGAGGGTGCCGTCGGACCGCTTCACCCGGGCGCTGACGCTGGTCGCGCCGTTCGCCACCGGCACGGTGACCTCTGGGGCGAACCGCACCGGGTGCTCGGCGCCGCCGTCGACGCTGTAGCGGTATTCGCTGCCGTCGGGAAGGGCACTGGCGATCGTCACCAGGGTCGGGGCGCCGGGCACGGTGCGCCCGGAGCGAAGTGCCGGCCGCGGGTCGACGACGTCGAACGACCGCTCGCGCGAGCCGGAGAGTTCGCCGGTCGCGGTCACCGCCGAGACGGTCAGCGTGTAGGTGCCGCTGTGCCCGGGCGCCCAGGGCAGCTGCGCGGTGCCCTCCGGCCCGGCGTCGACGCGGCGGCGGCCGTCGCCGAAGTCGTATTCGTAAGCCACCACGCCGGTCACGGGCGAGCTCAGCGTGATGGTGCCGGCCACCCCGGCCACCAGGGCCGGAACCGAGACACCGGGTGCGTCGACGGCCGGCGGCGTGCAGGCGTACGCGACGTCCGGCCCCCGATTGCCGGCCGCGTCGACGGCGTTGACCGTGACCTCGTCCCCGCCCACCCGGATCTGGGCGTGGTCACCGCGCGCCTGCCCGCTGCTCCCCCGCGCCGACCAGTGGAAGGCGACCGTGTCGGGATCGCCGGCGCCGTCGACGACGAACACCCCGGTGCAGTCGGTCGTCCGGACGGTCGGCGGTGTGCGGGGCGCGGTGTTGTCGACGGTCAGGAAGCAGGGCGAACTCCACGGCGAGGCGTCGTCGCCGTCGCGTGCCTGCCCGGCCCAGGCGAGGACCGTCCCGTCCGGATAGCCGCTCAGGTCGGCCACCGCGGTCGGGTCGACACCGTAGCCGCCCCGGATCTGCGTGCGCCGGGCCGGATGGTCGACCGGCCAGATCGCGAACTGCACCGACCGCGGCTGCTCCCGGTCGGCATCGGTGACGTGCAGCGTGAGCGTGGTGCGGCCGCCCGCGGTGGGCATCTCCTGCGGCGTTCCACAGTCGCGCTCCGGGCCGCGCAGCCCGAGACCGCTCAAGGTCGGCGCGTGGTTGCCCCAGATCGTCAGCCGGAACGGCTGCATCATGCGGCCGGCCAGCGCCCGCGATTCGGCCCCGGCGGCGATCCGCGCCTCGAAACTGATCGTCTTGTCGCCGCGCGAGATCGCGGCGTCGACCTGGGCCAGCACGTCGACGCCCAGATAGGCCCCGGGGCAGAGCGCGCCCTTGCCGAAGTCGGCGTGCCCGACCAGTTCCACCTCGGCCGGTGGGCGGTTCCAGCTGATCGGCGACCCCGGGCCGGTGCGCCAGACCTCGACCGGCCCGGCCGTGCCGCAGTCGGTGACCGCGGTCTCGGTCGCCGAGAGCGTCGCCCGGTGCAGCACCTGTCCGCGGAAGGACGTCAGGTCGTAGGTGAAGTAGGCCCGGCGGGTGTGCTTGACGCCGTCGACCACGAAGGACCCGAGCGGGGTGTCACCGAGCGGATCGACCTGGGCTTTCCCCGGGTCGGCGGAGTCGGTGACGGTCCAGGTGACGGGGGTGCCGGGGCCGTAGTTCATCGCGTGGGCGGGCACCGCGACGAACGCGGCCACCAGGCCGAGCGTGACGGCGGCGGCGCACCGCAGGCCGCGCCCCGGACTCCCCATCTCGTCTCCCCGCCCCCAGGTCAGGGCTTCGGACTCTAACACCGTCGATGTCCGACACGCCCGGAAGAGATCAACGAGTCAACGGGCACCGGCGAAAACGACATGCAGGTTACGGGGGCCGTGAACGCCCTCGACCCGGTTGAGTTCGATGTCGCTGGTCGCCGACGGGCCGCTGATCCAGGTGAGCGGGCGGGTCGGGTCGAGGCGGGCGATCGCCTCGGGGACCGCGGCCACCACCTGGTCGGGGCGGATCACGCAGATGTGCAGGTCGGGCAGGAGCGAGATGATGCGGCGGCCCTGGTCGGGGGACGCGTCGAGGACGATCGTGCCGGTCTCGGCGATGCCGACCGCGGCCGCGGTGACCACGCCGTCGGCGGCGGCGATGCGGTCGGCCGGGAGGTTCTCGTCGACCAGCGTGACGGCCTCGGGCGGGAGCCAGGAACGGTCCAGGCCGGGCGGAATGATCAGCGTGCGCGTACCGGAAATGGTTTTGATCGTGTCGGCGACCGATGCTCCCTGATGGACCACCGCCTTGTAGTCGAGCAGCCGCTCGACGAAGAGGTCGAGGTCGGCCGGGTCGAACTCGCGGCGGTAGGCGCGCGGGATCTCGGGCACCGTCGGCTGGTCGCGCAGTGCCGCCCGGACCCGGCCGAGGATGACGTCTCTGGAGCTCATCGGCCTCGCCACCAATCGCGGAAGGTCTCGTCCGGCGGCGTCGGCAGGTCTCGGCTCGCCGTCCAGCCGTTCAAGGGCGGCGGCAGGCGCTTGCCGGCGTATTTCGCCAGCTTGGCCGCGTGCTGGGCGCGCTCGTAGAGGCGCGGGTGGTCCATTGTGTAGGCCGCCGCGCGCATCGCCGCCTTCTCGGTGCGCGGGTGGGGTGCCTCGTCGCGCAGGTGGACCAGGATCGACGGGATGTCGATCTTCACCGGGCAGGCGTCGAAGCAGGCGCCGCAGAGCGACGACGCGTAGGGCAGCGAGGCGTTGTCGTCGACGCCGGTGAGCTGGGGCGACAGCACCGCGCCGATCGGGCCGGGGTAGACCGAGCCGTAGGCGTGGCCGCCGGTGCGCTCGTAGACCGGGCAGACGTTGAGGCAGGCCGAGCAGCGGATGCAGTGCAGTGCCTGGCGTCCGATCTCGTCGGACAGCACCGCGCTGCGGCCGTTGTCGAGCAGCACCAGGTGGAAGTCCTGAGGACCGTCGCCCGGGGTCACGCCGTGCCACATCGAGGTGTACGGGTTCATGCGCTCGCCGGTCGACGCCCGGGGCAGCAACTGGAGGAAGACCTCGAGGTCGGACCACTGCGGCACGATCTTCTCGATGCCCATCACGGTGATCAGGGTGTCCGGCAGGGTCAGGCACATGCGGCCGTTGCCCTCCGACTCGACCACGGCCAGCGTGCCGGTCTCGGCGATCGCGAAGTTGGCGCCCGAGACGGCGACCCGGGCCGAGAGGAACGTCTCGCGCAGATAGCGCCGGGCGGCGGCCGCCAGCACCGGCGGGTCGTCGGTCAGCGCGGGATCGACGCCCGGCATCTCACGAAGGAAGATCTCGCGGATCTCGGCCCGGTTGCGGTGGATGGCCGGCACCAGGATGTGGCTCGGCTTGTCGTTGCCCAGCTGCACGATCAGCTCGGCCAGGTCGGTCTCGACCGGCTGGATGCCGGCCGCCTCGAGCGCCTCGTTGAGCCCGATCTCCTGGGTCGCCATCGACTTGACCTTGATGACCCGCTGCTCGCCGGTCTGTTTTACGAGCGACGTGACGATCTCGTTGGCCTCGACCGCGTCCGCCGCCCAGTGCACGACACCGCCGGCCGCCGTGACCCGCTCCTCCAGCTGTTCGAGCAGCTCGGGAAGGCGCGCCATGGTCTCGGTCTTCAGCGCCGACCCGGCATCCCGCAGCTCCTGCCAGTCCGGCAGCTCGGCGATCACCCGGCCCGACTTACCGCGGATCGTGGTCGTCGCGTGCTGCAGGTTGAGCCGCAGCTGGGAGTCGGCGAGCGCCTTGCGGGCGGCGGCCGGGAACGGCTCGTCGCCGCGCAGGTGGCCGACCCCGCGCGGGGCGGTGACGGGCATGCCGAGGAAAGTCATGAAGCCTCCGTCGACGCGAGGATCTCGGCCAGGTGGACCGTGCGGGTGCCGGTCCGCAGCCGGGAGAGGCCGCCACCGATGTGCATCAGGCAGGACACGTCGCCGGCCGTGCAGACGTCGGCGCCGGTGTCGAGCACGTGGCGCATCTTGTCGGCCAGCATCGCGGTCGAGGTGTCGGCGTTCTTGACCGAGAACGTGCCGCCGAAGCCGCAGCACTGTTCGGCCTCGGGCAGGTCGACCAGGGTCAGGCCGCGGACGTTGCGCAGCAGCCGCAGCGGCTTGTCGCCGACCCGGAGCAGCCGCAGCGAGTGGCAGGTCGGGTGGTAGGTGACGCGGTGCGGGTAGTAGGCGCCCACGTCGTCCACGCCGAGCACGTCGACCAGCAGCTCGGACAATTCGTAGGTGCGCGACGCGACCTCGGTGGCGCGCGCGGCGAGACCGGCGTCGCCGGCGGCCACCATCGCGTGCTGGTGGCGCACCGAGCCGACGCAGCTGCCGCTCGGGGCGACGATCACGTCGTACGGCTCGAAGGCCTTCACGTGCCTGCGCACCAGCGGCAAGGCCTCGCTCTGATAGCCGGTGTTGATGTGCATCTGCCCGCAGCACGTCTGGCTCTCGGGGAAGACGACCTCGTGACCGAGCCGCTCGAGCAGCTGGACGGTCGCCTTGGCCGCGGCCGGGAACATCGTGTCGGCCAGGCAGGTCACGAACAGGGCGATCCGCACCAAGCCTCCTAAGAACCGAGCCGCCTCTCGGCGGCCCTCCACTGACCCTCGTCGCCGGCCGGCGCATAGCGCACGACCGACTGGGTCTCGCGCAGCAGCGACCGCATCGCCGCGAGGTCACCCTCGACGACGCCGGCGGTCCGCGCCTGCACGAGAACATTACCCAGTGCGGTGGCCTCCACAGGCCCGGCGAGCACAGGTAATCCGCACGCATCGGCGGTCAGTTGGCAGAGCAGCTCGTTGCGCGCTCCCCCGCCCACGATGTGCACCGCGTCAACCTCGCGGCCGGCCAGCTCCTGGGCCTGGCGCACCGCACGCCGGTGGGCGAGCGCCAGGCTGTCGAGGATGCAGCGGGTCAGCACGGCCGG
This sequence comes from Actinoplanes sp. NPDC051411, assembly GCF_040682075.1. Taxonomy (NCBI): domain Bacteria; kingdom Bacillati; phylum Actinomycetota; class Actinomycetes; order Micromonosporales; family Micromonosporaceae; genus Actinoplanes; species Actinoplanes sp. NPDC051411. The sequence continues at coordinate 76,938 of NZ_JBFBAD010000025.1, forward strand.
GCTTTCCATCGGCGCGCCGCCCGCCGCGCCGGCCGCGCGGACCACCCGCCCGGTCATGTCTCCCGGGGGCAGGAAGACCGGATCGTCGAGGTCGACCAGGTGGGCCAGCGGAGGCGAAAGGGCGGCGGAGCGCAGCAGGTCGTCGATCGGCGGCGACCCCCACTCCCGCATCGCCTCCTGCAGCGGCCACAACCCCATCACGTTGCGCAGGAACCGGATCGTGCCGTCGACCCCGCCCTCGTTGGTGAAGTTGGCGGCTCTCGACTCCGGCGTCAGGACCGGGCCGGGCAGTTCGAGGCCGACCAGGGACCAGGTGCCGCAGGAGATGTAGGCGAACCGGTCCGACGAAGCCGGCACTCCGACCACGGCCGACGCGGTGTCGTGCGAGCCGACGGCCACGACCGGGGTGCCCTCGAAGGAGCCGATCGGCGACCCCGGCTGGCGGATCGCGGGCAGCAGCGACGGCCGGATGCCGAGTTCGGTCACCAACGGCGAAGACCAGTTTCGGGTACGCACATCCAACAGCTCAGTAGTCGACGCGTTGGTGTATTCCGCCCCGACCTCCCCGGTCAGCCAGTACGCGAGCAGGTCGGGGATGAGCAGCATCTGCCGGGCGGCCTCGTACTGCGGGGTGGTCATCGCCGCGACCAGCTGATAGGCGGTGTTGAAGGGCAGCTTCTGCAGACCGGTGATCTCGTAGAGCTTGTCGTCACCGATCCGACCGGCCACCCGCTCGGGCACGCCGTCGGTGCGCCCGTCGCGATAGTGGACCGGGTTGCCCAGCAACGCCCCCGACGCGTCGAGCAGGCCGTAGTCGACCGCCCACGAGTCGATGCCGATCGAGTCGACCGGGCCGGCCTCGGCCAGGCCGGCCAGCACGCCGCGGTAGAGCGCGAGGATGTCCCAGTGCAGGGTGCCGCCGGCCCGCACCGGCTCGTTGGCGAACCGGTGCGCGGCGGTCAGGTCCAGAGTGGACGGGCCGACCCGGCCGACCATGACGCGCCCACTGGACGCGCCGAGGTCGACCGCGGCGAATTTGTTCATCGCAGGAAAGCGGCTGCCACGCCGGCGTCCACCGGGATGTGCAGGCCGGTCGTGTGGGTCAGGTCGCCGCCGGTCAGCACGAAGACCGCGTTGGCCACGTGCTCGGGCAGCACCTCGCGCTTGAGCAGGGTGCGCTGGGCGTAGTACTCGCCGAGCTTCTCCTCGGGCACGCCGTAGACCGCGGCCCGCTTCGCGCCCCAGCCACCGGCGAAGATGCCGGAGCCGCGGACCACACCGTCCGGGTTGATGCCGTTGACCCGGACGCCGTACGCCCCCAGCTCGGCCGCGAGCAGGCGCACCTGGTGGGCCTGGTCGGCCTTGGTGGCGCCGTAGGCGACGTTGTTCGGGCCCGCGAACAGCGAGTTCTTGCTGGAGATGTAGACGATGTCGCCGCCCATGCCCTGGGCGATCAGGATGCGGGCGGCCTCCCGCGAGACCAGGAACGAGCCCTTGGCCATCACGTCGTGCTGCAGGTCCCAGTCGGCCTCGGTGGTCTCGATCAGCGGCTTGGAGATCGACAGGCCGGCGTTGTTGACGACCAGGTCGACCCCGCCGAACGCCAGCACCGCGTCCCGCAACGACTCGGCGATCGCGTCGGCGCTGGTCACGTCGGCCGTCGTCGCGATGGCGACGTCGGTGCCGCCGATCTCGGCCGCGACCTCGCGCGCGGCGTCGCCGTCCCGGTCGGCGACGATCACGCAGGCGCCTTCGGCGGCCAGCCGCAGGGCGATGGCGCGGCCGATGCCGCTTCCGGCTCCGGTGACGTACGCGATGCGGGTCGCCAACGGCTTCGGCTTCGGCATGCGCTGAAGCTTCGCCTCTTCCAGGGCCCAGTATTCGATGCGGAACTTCTCCGACTCGTCGATCGGCGCGTAACGGGACACCGACTCGGCGCCGCGCATCACGTTGATCGCGTTGACGTAGAACTCGCCGGCCACCCGGGCGGTCTGCTTGTTGGCCCCGAACGAGAACATGCCCACGCCGGGCACCAGCACGATCGCCGGGTCGGCCCCGCGCATGGCCGGGCTGTCGGGGGTCGCATGCCGCTCGTAGTAGGCGCGGTAGTCGTCGCGGTAGGCGGCGTGCAGCTCCTTGACCCGGGCGACGACCTCGTCGAGCGGGGCGTCCGGCGCGGTGTCGACGACCAGCGGCTTCACCTTGGTGCGCAGGAAGTGGTCGGGGCAGGACGTGCCGAGCGCGGCCAGTTCGGCCAGGCGCTCGCTGTTGACGAAGTCGAGCACGACCTCGGCGTCGGTGAAGTGGCCGACCTGGGGACGGTCGGTCGAGGCGAGGCCGCGGAGCACGGGGAAGAGGGCGGCGGCGCGCTCCCGGCGTACGGGAAGGGTCTGGTGAATCGCCGGGCCGAAGGGCGCCGGACGGCCGTGCGATGCCAGATAGGCCGCGGCGGTTTCGATGATCTCGCGCGAGTTGGCCTCGCTCTCGGCGCTGGTCGCGCCCCAGGCGGTGATGCCGTGCCCGCCCAGGATCACGCCGATGGCCTGCGGGTTGGCCCTCTGCACGGCGGCGATGTCGAGGCCGAGCTGGAAGCCGGGGCGGCGCCAGGGCACCCAGAGCACCCGGTCGCCGAAGATCTCCTTGGTCAGCGCCGGACCGTCGGCCGCGGTCGCGATCGCGATGCCCGAGTCGGGGTGCAGGTGATCGACGTGGGCGACCTCGACCAGGCCGTGCATGGCGGTGTCGATGCTCGGCGCGGCGCCACCTCGCCCGTGCAGGCAGAAGTCGAACGCGGCGACCATCTCGTCCTCGCGGTCGACGCCCGGGTAGACACCGGTGAGCGCCCGGAGGCGGTCGAGGCGGAGGACGGCCAGGCCCTTCTCGGTAAGGGTGCCCAGGTCGCCGCCCGAGCCCTTGACCCAGAGCAGCTCGACCGGCTCGCCGGTGACCGGATCGGTGGCGCTGCCCTTGGCGCTCGTGTTGCCGCCGGCGTAGTTGGTGTTGCGCGGATCGGCGCCGAGCCGGTTGCTGCGCTCGATCAGGTCGCGCACCGCGGGATTGGTCATCGTGGCCTTCCCTTATGAAACGTTTCACAGAATGCCGCCAGATTACGGGCTGGCCGTCACCCCGGTCAAGACACCGGGCCGGCCGGAAACGTTGCCGGCTCGTGACGGTCAGTCCACATCGGACCCTGTTTTCGAGACTCGGTAACCGAAGGTTCATCATGGTCCGATGCACCCCGAGGCACCGATACGCCTCATCCTGATCCGGCCGGGCACCTCGGCACCACCGGCCTCCGGCACGCCGCCGGGCGGGCCGCTGGGTGCATCTCTGGGCGGACTCACCCCGGCCGGCCGCGCGCAGGCCCGGGCGTGCGGACGATGGTTGCGCTCGGTAGCGGTGCCGTTATTCACAGCCGGTGGCTTCTCGGTGGTCAGCTCGCCCGCCCGGCAGGCCCAGGAGACCGCGGAACTGCTCGGGCTGGGGCCGTGGAAGCCCAGTGCCGATCTGTCCCGGCCCCCGGCCCGCGGACCGTCCTTCGCGGCCGGGGCCTACCCGTCGTCCGCGGCGGCCGCCGACCTGCCCCGGTGGACGCCGGCCGACCTGCGGGAACGGGTCGCCGCCTGGCTGGCCGGGCCGGAGGTGGCGGGCGCTTCGGTGGCCGCCGTCGTCGCGGTGTGCCCGCTCGACGTGCTGCTGGCCGTGCGGAGCGTGCTCGAGTCCGACTCGCCCTGGCGGCCCGGCCACTGCGACGTGCTGGCCTATTCGCGGCTGTCCCCGGACGGCGAGGTGGTCGACCGCTACCGCTGGCGGGTGTGGGTGTCGCAGCCGTGGTCGGCCCCGCCCGGCTGGAACGAGAAGCTCTGGCAGCCGATAGACTGAACGCTGTTCCGCTTCTAGGGAGCCCGCAGCCCGGCGACCAGAATCTCGACCATCCGCCGGGCGTCGTAGCGCGGGCTCGCCCCCGCCCCGATGCACAGATTGCCGACCGCGAACATCAGCTCGAAGCCGTCGATATCCGCCCGGATCTCGCCGGCCGAAGCCGCCGCCTCCAGCAACGACGCACACACCGGCACCAGCCGGTCGAGAAAATACGCGTGCAGCTTGTGGAACGCCGCCTCGTCCGACTGCAGCGCCTCGGCCAGCCCATGCTTCGTGACCAGGAAATCCACGAACAGGTTGATCCAGCGACCCAGGGCGACATGCGGCGACGAGGACGCCGCCAGCAGCGTCGGGCCGGCTTCGGCGCACGCCTCGACCTGGTGTTGATAGACCGCGACGATCAGGTCGGCCCGGGTCGGGAAATGCCGGTAGATCGTGCCGAGTCCCACGCCGGCCCGGGCGGCGATGTCGCGTACCGGCGCGTCGACCCCGTTGGCGACGAACGCGGCGGCCGCCGCGTCCAGCAGCGTCTGCTTGTTGCGTTCCGCGTCGGCCCTCTTCCGCGGCGTCATTCCGCTCCCTCGACTTGGCAAACGGAACCCGGTTCCGTATGTTTGATTGCGGAACCTCGTTCCGCTTCATGGAGCCAAGCATGCCAGAGGAGCCCACGATGCAATACCGCACCCTCGGCCGGACCGGAGTCCAGGTCAGCACCCTCGTCCTCGGCGCGATGAACTTCGGCCGCCTCGGCGGCACGAGCCAGGACGACGTCGACACCCTGGTCGGCAGCGCCCTCGACGCCGGCATCAACCTGATCGACACCGCCGACATGTACGGCCAGGGCGAGTCGGAAGAGATGGTCGGCAAGGCGATCGCCGGCCGCCGCGACGACATCGTCCTCGCCACCAAGGCGACCATGCCGATCGGCGACAACCGCAACCACCAGGGCGGATCCCGCCGCTGGCTGGTCACCGCCCTCGACGACAGCCTGCGCCGCCTCAAGGTCGACCACGTCGACCTCTACCAGATGCACCGCTGGGACCCGCGAACCAGCGACGACGAGACACTGAGTGCGCTGACCGACCTGCAGCGCGCCGGCAAGATCCGCTACTTCGGCTCGTCGACCTTCCCGGCCTATCGGATCGTGCAGGCCCAATGGGCCGCCCGCGCAAGCCGCTACGTCACCGAGCAGCCCAGCTATTCCATCCTGCAGCGCGGGGTGGAGGCCCACGTCCTGCCGGTCACCCAGGAATACGGCCTGGGCGTGCTGGTCTGGAGCCCCCTGGCCGGCGGGTGGCTCTCCGGGGCGATCCGCGCCGGCCAGGCGCCCAGCACCAACCGGGCCGAGGTCATGCCCGACCGCTTCGACCCGGCGAAAAACCAGGCCCGCCTCGACGCCGTCGAACAGCTGACGAAGGTCGCCGACCAGGCCGGCCTCACGCTGAGCCAGCTCGCACTCGGCTTCGTCACCGCCCACCCGGCCGTAACCAGCGCGATCATCGGCCCCCGCACCCTGGACCACCTCGGCACCCAACTGGCCGCCGCCGACACCGTGCTCACCGGCGACGTGCTCGACGCCATCGAGGCGATCGTGCCGCCCGGCCGCGACCTGGCCCCGGACGAGAAGCACGACACCCCGCCCGCCCTCCTTGACCCCGCCCTTCGCCGGCGATGACCAGCTTCGGCATAGCGACCGCCCAGATGCAGGTCGGCTACGAGGACATCCAGCGGGTCTGGCACGAGGCCGACACGATCGCGGAAATCGAGCACGCCTGGCTCTTCGACCACCTGCTGCCGATCGGCGGCGACCCGGACGGCCCGGTCCTCGAAGGCTGGACCCTGCTCGCCGCCCTCGCCGCCCAGACCCACCGCCTGCGACTCGGCCTGCTGGTGACCAGCAACCGCTTCCGCCCGCCGGCGATGCTCGCCAAAATCGCGACCACGGTCGACGTCGTCTCCGGGGGCCGCCTCGCCTTCGGCATCGGCGTCGGATCACGGCCCGGGCATCCCCTCGCGCTGAGAGAATATGCCGCCCACGGCCTTCCCTTCCGGGAGACCGCGTACGCCGTGGGCAGCCTCGCCGAAGCCTGCACCGTGATCAAGCGGCTGTGGACCGAGCCCGAGCCGTTCGACTTCAACGGCACGTACGTGCAGCTCACCGGCGCCTTCGGCAACCCGAAACCGGCGTCGAGCCCGCCGTTCCTGATCGCCGGCCGCTCCTCCGCCGTACTCCGCATCGCCGCCGAGCACGCCGACATCTGGAACATCCCGGGCGGCGACCCGGCCGACTGCGCGAGCCGCAGCGCCCTGCTCGACCGCTACTGCACCGAACTCGGCCGCGACCCGGCCACACTCGTCCGCTCAATCCACCTGGCCGTCGACTACGCCCACCCGGACCGCACCCGCCAAGCCATCGGCGAAGCGATCGACGCCGGCTTCGGCCACGTCGTGCTCGGCCTGCCACTCCCCTATCCGGCGGGGGTCGCCCGATGGGCGGCCGACGAGCTGATCGGCCCGTTCAGCAGTTAGTTCAGCCGTTGGGGCGGGCGGCGATCGCCTGGAGCGACCACTTGTTGCCGTCCGGGTCACGGAAGTAGACGAAGTTGCCCCACGGCTGCGAGTCGACCTCGCCCGCCTCGACCCCGGCGGCCAGCAGCTGCTCCCGGGCGGCCGACGCGTCGGCCACGACGACCTGGATCTCCTGCGTGCCCGGCGTCTTGTCGGTGATTCCCTCGCCGATGACGATCGAGCACGCGGATCCGGGCGGCGTCAACTGCACGAACCGCAGCCCGGGCTGCACCTGGTGGTCGTGGTCGGCGTTGAAGCCGACGCTCACGTAGAAGGCCTTGGCCCGGTCGACGTCGCTGACCGGCACCGGGATGAGCTCGATCTTCCAGTCCATGGCCCCACCCTACGATGGCGCCGCGCTGCGAAACCTCCGATGATTACGCACCGATCGCGGTTGTCCATCCCACCGGCGAATTTTCGACGCCTGGCTCTGGGTGTCATGGGTGGTGGCGCGCGACCATGGACATGAACGTGGCCGCCGCCGACGACACCGCCTCAGCGACGCCTGATCCGGGGCCGGCGCGCTGTTCCTCTATTTGTCGCTGAGCAAGAGCCGGGCCGGCCTCGGTCGCGCCCGGCACCAGCTCCGCACGACCCTTCCACGTGATCCGGCGGCCCGGCGACGGCACGGGCCACGTGGCCCACCTGACCCCGGCCCGCACGGGCGCCAACCTCGCCATGACCCGGCACAGCTTCCGCCGACTCAGCCCGTGCCAGCCCCACCGGCGTCGGCCCAACCCGAGCCAGCCCAGCCGACGTCGGCCCAACCCGAGCCAGCCCAGCCGACGTCGGCCCAACCCGAGCCGGCCCAGCCGGTGCTGGTTCGGCCCGTGCCGCCGGGACCGCCGGGAGATCTCCCCCGCCGGGGGCGCGGCGAGCCACCCAGCTGGACCACGGAGGTCTCCGACCTGCCGGCCGACCGGTGGGTTCGCTGCTGCGCCGTCCCGGCGTGGACGGTCTGCTGATGTTGCACGACACGCTGACCAGCTCCGAACCCCACGAGATCGCCGCCCTCGCGGCCGGTGCGCACGGCATCAGCCGGACGTGCGGCGCCGTTCTCGGGCAGGGCCGTTCGGCGAGGTGACGATCTGGTCGGTGAGCTGGCTCCGCTGGCCGTGATCGGGGACAAGGCGCCTCAACGGCTGGCCATCGACGCGGTCGGCAACCGGCTCCAGGTCAGCGGCGGGACGAGGCGCGGGCGACCAGCTCGGGCGTGAATGACAGCTGCTGGTGCTGGTGGTCGGGGTTGGTCGCCTCGTCGAGGACCAACTGCGCTGCGGCCCGGCCGAGCTCTTGACGCGGTTGGCGTACGGAAGTGAGCGGAACCGCCGCCGCCGCCGCGAATTCGATGTCGTCGAAGCCGACGATCGCCAGGTCGTCGGGGATGTGCCGGCCCGAGCCGATGCTCTGCTGCAGCAGGCCGAGGGCCAGCAGGTCGTTGGCGCAGAAGGCGGCGGTCGGGCGGCGGCGGGCGGGGAGGCCGGCCAGGCGTTCGCCGGCCGACCGGCCCTCGGCCACCGTCATCGCCTCGGTCGGCAGATAGACGAAGTCTTCCGGGGAGCGCCCGAGCTCGTCCCAGATCTGCCGGGCGCCCTCGAGGCGCTCCCGGACCTGGCCGAGCGATTCGGGGCCGCCGATGACCGCGACCCGCTCGTGGCCCTGCTCGGCCAGGTGCTCGATCGCGATGCGGCCGCCCAGGACGTCGTCGACGGAGACCGAGCAGCAGTCGGAGCCGACCCGCACCCGGTCGACGATGACCAGCGGGACGCCTCGGCGCGACAGCTCGTCGAGGTGCGGGGCCTCGGGGTTGACCGGGGTGATCAGGATGCCTTGGACCCGCTGCTGGAGCAGGCGGTCGAGGTGGACCTCTTCGCGCTCGGGGCGGCTGTTGCTGTTGCAGATGAACAGTGACAGGTCGGCGTCTTCGGCCGCGTATTCGATGCCCTGGGCCACATCGTGGAAGAACGGGTTGCTGCCGTCGAGCATCACGTAGGCCAGGGTGCGGCTGGTGCCGGCGCGGAGTTGGCGGGCCGATTCGTTGCGGACGAAGCCCAGGTCGGCCATGGCGCGTTCGACCCGCTCGCGGGTGCGGGCGCTGACCACCTCGGGCCGGTTCATGACGTTGGAGACCGTGCCCAGGGAAACTCCGGCCGCCGCGGCCACGTCCTTCACCGAAGGTGTCCTGCCTTGCAGCACGCTGAACCCCCTGGTTTGAAACGTTGAAGCAGCATCCTACGGCATCCGCCGGCCACATTTCCGCGGCGTTACCATTCCGCGCTTGACACGTGTGATCGGGGCCACCTACGTTCTCCCTACGCGCTAATGAAACATTTCAACTCGTCCAGGCTGGAGGTGGCCCGTGGCAGAGGCAGAGGCCCTGCTCGAGGTCCACGACGTGACCAAGTCCTTCGGCGCGGTCGCGGCCGTCCAGGGCGTCAGCTTCCCGCTCTACGGCGGCGAGGCGCACGCCCTCGTCGGTGAGAACGGCGCCGGCAAGTCGACGATCGTCAAGATGCTGGCCGGGGTGCACCGGCCCGACACCGGCACTCTGCGGGTCGGCGGGGCCGACGTCGAGTTCGCCGGGCCGGCCGACGCCAAGACGGCCGGCATCGCGGTCATCTATCAGGAACCGACGCTGTTTCCCGACCTGAGCGTCGCCGAGAACATAGCGATGGGCAACCAGCCGCTGACCCGGCTGCGGCAGATCGACCGCAAGGCCATGCACACCAACGCGGAGGCGCTGTTCCGCCGGCTCGGCGTGCACATCGACCCGACCCGTCCGGCCCGCGGCCTGTCGATCGCCGACCAGCAGCTGGTCGAGATCGCCAAGGCGCTGTCCAGCGAGGCCCGCATTCTGATCATGGATGAGCCGACCGCGGCCCTCTCCGGCGTCGAGGTCGAGCGGCTGTTCGCGGTCGTGCGGTCGCTGCGTGACGAGGGCGCCGCGATCATGTTCATCTCGCACCGGTTCGAGGAGATCACCGAGCTGTGCGAGCGGATCACGATCATGCGCGACGGCAAGCACGTGGCGACCGAGATGGTCGCCGACCTGACCGTCGACGACATGATCCGCCGGATGGTCGGGCGCGACCTCAGCGCGCTGTTCCCCAAGCAGGAGGTCACCCCGGGCGAGGTCGTGCTCGAAGTCCAGGGGCTGTCGCGGGAGGGCGTCTTCCGCGACATCAGCTTCGACGTGCGGGCGGGCGAGATCGTCGCGCTGGCCGGCCTGGTCGGCGCCGGCCGGTCCGAGGTGATGCAGGCCGTCTTCGGTGTGGATCCCTATGACCAAGGCACCGTAAAAATACAAGGCAAGCGGCTCAAGCCGGGCTCGCCGCGGGCCGCGATGGCCGCCGGCATGGCCCTGGTTCCGGAGGACCGCCGCCAGCAGGGCCTGGTCATGGAGCTCTCGATCGAGCGCAACGTGACCCTGCCCCGGGCCCGCAAGCTGGCCCGGCTCGGCCTGCTCTTCGGCGGCGAGGAGCGCCGGGCCGCCGCGACCTGGACCGAGAAGCTGCAGACCAAGCTGGGCAGCCTGTCCGACGCGGTCGGCACGCTCTCCGGCGGCAACCAGCAGAAGGTCGTGCTGGCCAAGTGGTTGTCCACCGGGCCGAGGCTGCTGATCGTCGACGAGCCGACCCGGGGCATCGACGTCGGCACCAAGGCCGAGGTGCACCGGCTGATGTCGTCGCTGGCCGCGGACGGTATCGCGGTCGTCATGGTCTCGTCCGAACTGCCCGAGGTGCTCGGCATGGCCGACCGCGTGGTGGTGCTGCGCGAGGGCCGGGTGGCCGCTGTTCTGAGTCGCGAGGAAGCGACCGAGGAGTCCGTTATGTACGCCGCGATGGGACAGCAGGTGACGGCATGACCCCGGTCGCCTTCCAGAAACCCGCGAGATCGTTGATGAAGACCCGCGAGCTGGGCATCCTGCTCGCCCTGGTGCTTCTGGTCATCTACACGACGGCCAACAACCACCGCTTCCTCTCCGGACAGAGCATCCGCGACAACCTGCTCAACACCGCCATCCTCGCCGTGATGGCGGCCGGCGAGGCGGTCGTCGTTATCACCCGCAACATCGACCTGTCGGTCGGCTCGGTGCTCGGCCTCAGCGCCTGGGCCGCGGCCACCCTGGTCAGCGGCCACCGGGGCCTGCCGATGATCGTCCCGATCGTGGTCGGCCTGCTGGTCGGCGCGGTCTGCGGCCTGGTCAACGGCGTGCTGGTCCGCTACGGCCGGGTGCCGGCCCTGGTCGTCACCCTCGGCACCCTCTACATGTACCGCGGCATCACCTACTCGTGGGCCGGCGGCCGGCAGGTGAACGCCGACAAGCTGCCGCAGCACTTCCTGGGCTTCGCCAACGCGAGCGTCCTCGGCGTCCCGTGGCTGGTGCTGATCGCGGTGGTCGTGGTCGGCGGCATCTCGCTGCTGATGCGCAACTACCGGGCCGGCCGCGAGCTCTACGCGATGGGCTCGAGCCCGCAGGCCGCCGAGCTGGCCGGCATCAAGGTCGCCCGCAACCTGCTCGGCGCGTTCATCCTCAGCGGAGCACTCGCCGGCCTGGCCGGGGTGCTCTTCGCGGCCCGGTTCGGCACGGTCGACGCGGCCGCCGGCACCAACTACGAGTTGAACGTCGTCGCCGCGGTCGTGGTCGGCGGGGTGGCCGTCTTCGGCGGCAGCGGCACCGTCTGGGGGGCCGGCCTGGGCGCACTGCTCCTGACCGTGATCGGCAGCGCCCTGGCGGTGCTCGACATCAACCAGTTCTGGCAGCAGGCGATCGTCGGCTTTTTGATCATCCTGGCCATCTGCGCCGACCGCCTGGTCGCGGTCCGGATCGCCCGCTCGCTGCGGAAGAGGGACGCGCATGTCTAAGAAGCTGGCGAGCTGGGACAGCGTCATCATCCTGCTGACGGTCGTGGTGCTGATCGTCGCGTCGCTCACGGTCGACAACTTCGGGACCGGCCGCAACTTCACCTTCCTGACCCTCGACACGCTGCCGATCATCCTGGTCGCGCTGCCGATGACGATGATCATCGTGACCGGCGAGATCGACCTGTCGGTGGCCAGCACCCTGGGCCTGACCAGTTCGATCATGGGCTTCCTGTGGAACCACGGGATGGCGATCCAGACGATCGTCCCGCTCTGCATCGTGCTCGGCGCGGTGGCCGGCGCGGTCAACGGCTTCCTGGTCACGGGGCTCGGGCTGCCCTCGCTCGCGGTCACCATCGGCACGCTGGCGCTCTACCGCGGCCTGGCGTTCGTGGTGCTCGGCGACGGCGCGGTGGCCGACTTCCCCTACAACTGGAGCAGTTGGGTCACCGGCACGTTCGGGGGTGGCTCGATACCGCACGTCCTGCTGCTGATCGCCGTGCTCGCCCTGATCTTCGGCATCGTGCAGCACGCCACGCCGGTCGGACGCTCGCTCTACGCGATCGGCGCCAACGCGCAGGCCGCGCACTTCTCCGGCATCCGGGTCGCCCGCACCAAGTTCTGGCTCTACGTGGTCAGCGGCGCGGTCTGCGGCCTGGTCGGCGTGCTCTGGACCCTGCGCTACTCCAGTGCCCGGGCCGACAACGGCTCGGGTCTCGAACTCGCCGTGGTCGCGGCCGTCCTCCTCGGCGGTGTCTCGATCTTCGGTGGAAAGGGCAGTCTGCCCGGCGTCCTGGCCGGTGTGGTGCTGCTCGCCGCGCTGCAGAACGCGCTGCGCCTGGAGGACGTCTCCGGGCAGGCGCTGAACATCGTCACGGGCGCCCTGCTCGTGCTGTCCGTCCTGCTTCCCAACATCGTCACCGCGATCCGCGGGTCCTGGCAGCGGCGCAAGCTCCGCCAGGCACCACGTTCTGTAAACCCAGCCTGATGAAGGAGTCCACCATGCTCCGTTCCCGCCGTCAGTTACTGGCCGCGGCCGCGGCCTCCGCGCTCGTGCTCGGATCCGCCGCCTGTGGCGGCACCACCAAGAACAACTCCTCGGACACCGGCTCGGCCGGCGGGCAGGCGGCGGCCACCGCCGACCCGAACGCACAGCTCAAGACCGGGCTGAAGATCGCGTACCTGCCGAAGCAGCTGAACAACCCCTACTCCGACGTCGAAACGAGTGGCGGCGAGGTCGCGGTCAAGGAGCTTCAGGGCGAATACAAGAAGGTCGGGCCGAACGACGCCAGCGCCTCCTCGCAGGTCAGCTACATCAACACGCTGATCCAGCAGCAGGAGAACGTGATCGTGGTGGCGGCCAACGACCCGAACGCGGTCTGCCCGTCGCTCAACCAGGCCCGCCAGGCCAAGATCCACGTGGTGACGTTCGACTCGGACGCCAGCAAGGCCTGCCGCGACATCTTCATCAACCAGGCCACCACCGAGGGCATCGGCCAGTCGCTGGCCAAGATGGCGAACGAGCAGGCGGGCGGCTCGGGTCAGATCGCGATCCTCTCGGCGACACCCAACGCGACCAACCAGAACGCGTGGATCGACGTGATGAAGACGGAGCTGAAGAAGCCGGAGTACAGCAAGCTTCAGCTCGTCAAGATCGCGTACGGGAACGACGACGACCAGAAGTCGTTCCAGGAGGCCCAGGGCCTGCTCCAGTCGTACCCGAAGCTGAAGGTGATCGTCTCGCCGACCACCGTCGGCATCGCGGCCGCCGCCCGCTACGTCAGCTCGTCCAGTTACAAGGGCAAGGTGCAGATCACCGGTCTCGGCCTGCCCAACCAGATGCGCGAATACGTCAAGGACGGCACGGTCAAGAAGTTCGCGCTGTGGAACCCGGCCGACATCGGCTACCTCGCCGCGTACGCCGGTGCCGCGCTCGCCTCCGGGCAGATCACCGGCGCGCAGGGTGAGAAGTTCAAGGCCGGCAAGCTCGGCGAGTACACGATCGGCGCCGACGGCGAGGTCGTGCTCGGCCCGCCGCTGGAGTTCACCCCCGCCAACATCGACCAGTTCCACTTCTAGGAACGCCGATGCGCTACTGCTTCCAACTCCAGGTCCGGCCCGACCGGCTGGCGGAGTACGCGGAGCGGCACCAGGCCGTGTGGCCCGAGATGCAGGACGCACTTCGGGCCACCGGCTGGCGCAACTACTCCCTCTTCCTGCGACCCGACGGCCTCCTCATCGGCTACGTCGAGGCGGACGATCTCGCAGCATCTCAGGCGGCGATGGAGGCGACTGAGGTGAACACCCGCTGGCAGGCATCGATGGCGGAATTCTTCGAGGGCACCACGCCGACCGAGGGGTTCCCGCTGCTCACCGAGGTCTTCCACCTCGACTGACTGATCCAAGAAGGTATGTGATCGACATGACTGACCTCGCCGCAGTCAAGCGGGCGTTGGCCGCTCAGCGCATCGAGACGCCGTCCTGGGCGTTCGGGAACTCGGGCACCCGGTTCAAGGTGTTCGCCCAGGCCGGCGTGCCGCGCACGCCGGAAGAGAAGATCGCCGACGCAGGGATGGTGCACCGGTTCACCGGCGTCGCGCCCACGGTGGCCCTGCACATCCCGTGGGACAAGGTCGGCGACTACGCCGCCCTCACCCGCTACGCCGCCGACCAGGGCGTCGGCATCGGGGCGATCAACACCAACGTCTTCCAGGACGACGACTACAAGCTGGGCTCGGTCACCAACCCCGACCCGGGCATCCGCCGCAAGGCCACCGATCACCTCCTCGAGGCGATCGACATCATGGACCAGACCGGGTCGCGCGACCTCAAGCTCTGGTTCGCCGACGGCCTCAACTACCCGGGCCAGGACGATCTGCGCAACCGGCAGGACCGCCTCGCGGCGGCCTTGCGGGAGACGTACGACCGGCTCGGTGCACACCAGCGGATGCTCCTCGAATACAAGCTGTTCGAGCCGGCCTTCTACGCCACCGACGTGCCCGACTGGGGCACGTCGTACGCCCACTGCGTCGAACTCGGCGAGCGGGCCGTCGTCTGCATCGACACCGGCCACCACGCGCCGGGCACCAACATCGAGTTCATCGTGGCGTTCCTGCTGCGGCAGAAGAAGCTCGGCGCGTTCGACTTCAACAGCCGCTTCTACGCCGACGACGACCTGATGGCGGGCGCCGCCGACCCGTTCCAGCTGTTCCGCATCATGAACGAGATCATCCGCGGGGACGCCCTCGACCCGGCGTACGGCATCAACTTCATGCTCGACCAGTGCCACAACATCGAGGCCAAGATCCCGGCGATCATCCGCTCGGTCATGAACGTCCAGGAGGCGTCGGCCAAGGCGCTGCTGGTCGACCGTGACGCCCTGGCCACGGCGCAGAACAACGGCGACGTGCTCGAGGCCAACTCGATCCTCATGGACGCGTACAACACCGACGTACGCCCGCTGCTGGCCGAGGTCCGCGCCGACGCCGGCCTCGATCCCGACCCGATCGCCGCCTATCGCCGCTCCGGCTACCAGGAGAAGATCGTCGCCGAGCGGGTCGGCGGCACCCAGGCGGGCTGGGGAGCTTGAGCGTTCCTGGTCGATCGCAACGCGGTCGGCCAGGACACCAGCTGGGCGTGGTCGAACCGCTTGGCCGGGCAGTGCCGGGACGAAACCACGTGTTCGTCCCACTTCGCAGGCCGCCGGCGCAGGAAGTCGCCGAAAACACTAAGCCGGTCCGGGGGCGGAGCCGATTCTGGGACCATCTCGAACCCCCTAGGAGAAGTCATGCCCCCGGTGGACCAGATCGTCGACACCGCCTATGACGTCACGACCCAGTTGTTCGGGCCGGACTCGGGCATCCCGTGGTGGGCCTGGGGTCTCGTCGTGCTCATCCTGTTCTGGAAGGTGCTGCTGCCCGAGCGCAAGACGGCCGCCGACCGCGACGCCGCGATGGTCGCCGCGATGACCGGCGAGGGCGGCGGCAAGAAGGGCAAGAAAAAGAAGAAGAAGTGATCACCTGCTGGCGGGCTCGACCGTCCGGCGATCGACCGGGTCGTCGTGGCGGACAACCGTTGCCGTCACGGCGATAGCGAGCATGAGCACGGCGAAGGCCAGGACGGTCCGGGCGCCCCCGAGATGCTCGGTCAGGAGGCCGCCGACCCAGGGGGCGAGCGGGACCGGGGCCCAGCCGAGCAGCGCCACGGCGGACTGGACCCGGCCCATCAGCGCGTCCGGGAACCGGGTCATCCAGCGGGCGGTCACCACGGCGTTGTAGAGCGGCCAGACCGCCAGCACCAGGCCCAGGAGCAGGCCGAGCCGGACCGGCTGGGACGTCAGGGACGCCAGAGCGATCAGCGGCACGCCGGACCAGACCGAGCCGGCCACGACCAGGCGGACCGACCGGGCCGAACGGATCCGCCGGGCGAGCGCGGGTGCGGCCACCGCCCCCAGCATCCCACCGGCGCCGCCGAGGGCCAGCATCAGCCCGACCCCGGTGGACGAGGCGCCGTGCCGGGTGGCGATCACGACGAAGACCAGGAACAGGCCGTTGATGACGAAGTCGCTGCCGGTGGTGAGCAGCGCGGTGGTGCGGAGGAAACGGTTCTGCCAGGCCGCGCGCACACCCTCGGCGATCTCCCGGGCCAGGTGCCGCTCGGCGGTCGGCGGCGGGGCGGGCAGCGGGGTCCGGATCGCCGCCACGGTCACCAGGGAGGCCAGATAGGAGACGGCGTCGGCGGCGAACGGGAACAGCGGGGCCACGCCGAACAGCCAGCCGCCGACCGGTTGCCCGGCCAGGGTGGCGCCGTAGCCGCGGGCCTGATTGAGGGCGATCGCCGACGGCAGCCGGGAGGCCGGGACGACCTGGCGGAGGGCCGCGCCCTCGGCCAGCCGGAACAGGACGAACAGCGATCCCTCGACGGCCGCGACGATCAGGAGATGCGCGAAGGTCAGACGGCCCAGGGCAAGAGCGACCGCGATGCTCCCCAGGGCCAACGCCCGGCCGATGTCGGCGGCGAGCATCACCGCCCGGCGGTTCCAGCGGTCGACGTACGCACCGGCGGGCAGCTGTAGAACCACGAACGGCGCGTTGGCGACCAGCGCGACCAGGCCTGCCCTCGACGGTGAGCCCGTGGTCGCCAGCACCAGCAGCGGATAGGCGACCGAGGACACTTCCGCGCCGAGGCCGGACAGGCCCTGCCCGATCCACAGCAGACGAAAGTCGCGGTTCACGGCCGGCGGGGAAACGCATGCAGGAGAATCGTGACGGTCTCCGCGCCGGGACCATCCTGAGAATGCCGCGCGATGACCTCCCGCAGCTCGTCCATCAGCGCGTTCAGGCCCTCGGGCGTGGTGCGGACCGGGTAGTCGCCCGAGCTCGCCGCCCGGGTCCATTCGGGGCTCCACTCCTGGCGGCTCGCCTCGGCCCGGTATTGGGCCAGCGCCTGGGCCCAGACCTGGTGGGCCGCGTCCTCCAAGGCGTGCACCGCCTCGGGGTCGGCCAGGTCGTCCCACGAGGTCGTCGCGTGCGCGGCCCGCCACCACCGCTCGCGGCCGCCCCGGTGCAGGTCGGGCGCTTCGAGGACGAAGCCGTATTTGGCCAGTTGGCGCAGGTGATGGCTGGTCTGACCGGAGTCGGTGTTGAGCCGCCGGGCCAGGATCGCGGAGGTCGCCGGGCCGTCGATGCGCAGCGAACCCAGGATTTTCATGCGGAGGGGATGCGCCATCGCGCGCATGGCGCCGACGTCTGACAACCGAAGCTCGTCCACGGCGTGCAGAGTATTCTCTGCATAGCCTCTCTGCAAGCGGGTCGCCGACACCGAACGGCCCCCGGGTCGGGGGCCGTTCCTAGCCTCGGGCGGGCCGGGATCGACGCCGGGTAGGGCGTACATCCGGAAAGCCGGCGGCGGGCCGCCCGGGGTCAGGCCGTTGCGGGTGGGGGTTCGGCGGCGCCGGTCATGATGGCCACCGCGTCGGACATCGAGTGGGACTTCGGGGTGATGACCGTGGCCCGGCGGCCCAGGCGCTGGATGTGGATGCGGTCGGCGACCTCGAAGACGTGGGGCATGTTGTGGCTGATCAGGATGACCGGGAGGCCTCGGTCGCGGACGTCGCGGATCAGCTGGAGCACGCGGTTGCCCTCCTTGACGCCGAGCGCCGCCGTCGGCTCGTCGAGGATGACGACCTTGCTGCCGAAGGCGGCCGAGCGGGCGACCGCGACCGCCTGGCGCTGACCGCCGGAGAGGGATTCGACGGCCTGGCCGATGTTCTGCAGGGTGGCCACCCCGAGCTCGCTCATGTGGCGGGCGGCCTCGGAGCGCATGTGCCTGCGGTCGAGCATCCGGAAGATGGTGCCGAGCGGGCCTGATCGCCGTTCCTCGCGGCCCAGGAACAGGTTGTCGGCGATGTCGAGGCCGGGGGCGACGGCGAGGGTCTGATAGACGGTTTCGATACCCGCGGCGCGGGCGTCCATGGGCGTACGGAAGTGGACCGGCTTGCCGTCCAGAAAGATCTCGCCGCGGTCCGGGATCAGGGCCCCCGAGAGGGCCTTGATCAGGCTGGACTTGCCGGCGCCGTTGTCGCCGATGACGGCCAGGATCTCGCCGGGAAGCAGGGAGATGTCGCTGCCGTCGATCGCGACCACCCGGCCGTAACGCTTGGTGAGTCCGCGCGCCTCGAGGACCGGGGTGTCGGTCATGTCTTCACCTTCCTGATCCACTGGTCGAGCGAGACGGCGACCAGCACGAGCAGGCCGATCGCGAAACCCTGCCAGACCACTTCGATGCCGGCCAGTTGCAGGCCGTTGCGGAAGACGCCGACGATCAGCGCACCGATGAGGGTGCCGAGCACGCTGCCGCGGCCGCCGAAGAGGCTGGTGCCGCCGAGCACGACCGCCGTGATCGAGTCGAGGTTGTAGTCGGTGCCGACGTTCGGGCTGGCCGAGGCGAGCCGTCCGATGAGGATCCAGCCGCCGATGGCGTACAGCAGGCCGGCCGTGGTGTAGACGGAGAAGAGCACCCGGTGGGTGCGGATGCCGGCGAGCCGGGCCGCCTCGATGTCGTCGCCGGTGGCGTACACGTGTTTGCCCCAGGCGGTGGAGCGCAGCGCGTAGAAGAAGTACGCGAAGAGCAGCAGCATGATGATCGACCCGTAAGTGAGCCGGAACCCGCCGATCGGGATCGCGTTGCCGGTCCAGCTCATCAGGCTCGGCATGTCGGTCCCGCGGACGGTCTGGCTGCCGCTGATCACCGAGTTGAGCGAGAAGAAGATCGTCAGCGTGCCGAGGGTGACGATGAACGGTGGCAGTTTGATCCGGGTCACCAGCATGCCGTTGATCGCGCCCATCGCCGTGCCGCAGGCGAAGCCGAGCACCAGCGCGAGGATCCCCGGGATGCCCGCCTTCACGCAGAAGTTCGCCATCAGGATCGAGGAGAAGACCGCGACGGCGCCGGCTGACAGGTCGATGCCGGCCGTGAGGATGATCAGGGTCTGCCCGAGCGCGAGCGTGGCGATCACGGTGACCTGCTCGAGCACGAGCGAGAGGTTGACGGCCGAGAAGAACCGGGTGTTGACGATCGAGAACGCGATGATCGCCACGATCAGCACGGCCAGCGGCCCGAGCACCGGGTTGGAGTGCAGCACGTGCTGCACGCGCAGGCCGAGCGAATCCCGTTGGCGCACCTCGAATTCGGCGGTAGCGGTTGTCATGGTTTGTCACCCCCAGCAGTTCTGCTTGCCCCACGCGGCATCCTTGGACGCCACGCCGGTCTGCGGATCGTTCGTGATCAGTTGGGCGCCGGTGTCGACGAAGTTCTTGCCCGGCGTGTCCTGCGGGCGGGTGCCGTCCTTCGCGTACGCGGCGATGGCGTCGATGCCCATCTGCGCCATCTTCAGCGGGAACTGCATCGAGGTGGCTCCGATGACGCCCTTGGCGACGTTGTCGACGCCGGGGCAGCCGCCGTCGATCGAGACGATGGTGACGGTCTTGTCCTTGCCGGCCACCTTCAGCGCCTGATAGGCGCCGGCCGCCGCGGGCTCGTTGATGGTGTAGACGAGGTTGATCGACGGGTCCTTCTGCAGGAGGTTTTCCATGGCGGTGCGGCCGCCGTCCTCGTTGCCGTCGGTCACGTCGTGGCCGGAGATCCGCGGGTCGTGCTCGTCACCGATCCTGCTCGGGTCGCCGACCGGGATGCCGAAGCCCTGCATGAAGCCCTGGTCGCGCTGCACGTCGACCGAGACCTGGTTGGCGTTGAGGTCGAGGAAGGCGATTTTGGCCGGCTGAGCGCCGAACTTCGCCTTGGCCCATTCGCCGATCAGCTTGCCGGCCGCGAAGTTGTCGGTGGCGAAGGTCGCGTCGGCCGCGTTCGCCGGGTCGGTCGGCGTGTCCAGCGCGATGACGAGCATGTGCTGCTTGTGGGCGCGGTCGATGCTCGGCACGATCGCCTTCGAGTCGTTCGGGGTGAGCAGCAGGCCTTTCGCGCCGTAGGACATGAGCGTCTCGATCGCCTGCACCTGGGACTCGTTGTCGCCGTCCACCTTGCCGGCGAAGGTCTGGAGATCGACGCCCGCGGTCCTCGCCTCCGCCTGGGCGCCCTTTTTCATGGTCACGAAGTAGGGGTTGGTGTCGGTCTTGGTGATGAGGCCGACCACGTCCTCCCCGTTGCCGCGACTGCACGCGGCGGCGGTTGCGAGAGCGAGAGTGGTGACGCAACCGGCCGCGATCAACTTGCCCAGCGCACGCATGCTCCCTCCAAATCGATCAAAATCGATTTAGAAGTCAATCTAATCCTTGATCCGCTAAAAGAGGAGAGGCCGCCGGGGGGGGGCGGGGGCCGGGGGTGGGGGGGAGTACGCGCAACCAAAAAATATTTTTGTCCATTAGGCGGCGGGGGGGGGCGGGCGCGGGTTATGCCCCCGCG
>NZ_JBFBAD010000026.1:0-67295 GCF_040682075.1 Actinoplanes sp. NPDC051411
CTGGCCTGGGCGGTTCGGCTGGCCTGGGCGGTCCGGCTAATCCGGCCGGCCCGGCTGGCCCGGCTGATCGGGGCAGGTCCCGCAAGTGGGCAGATGGAGCAGTGCCCGGCCAGGCTGGTCAGGCCGGCGCGGTCGGCCGCTGCCGACGGGCAGACCGGGCAACGCCCTGGATCAGATGGCTCCGCCGACCGGGCCGGTCCTGCCGATCAGATCAGGCACGTCCGCCCGGTCGGCGCTGCCGGCTCGGCCGAGCGATCCCTTCGGCGCCGACGTGCGATCGGGCACCCCCGCCGGCCCGGTGGGCTGTGCCGGCCCCGGGGACACCCCCCCGGCCGTATCGATCAGGATCATTGGGCCGTAATGGCGGAATGAGCCGCGGTCCAGACCGCAACAGTTACCGAACGCCCGACGTAATGCCTTCGGGGAGCGTCGAGGCAATGGGCTTATATATCTGGTCCCGGGTCCGGCGTGGTCCGCTCGACCCGGCCGACTTTGCGTTCTATCTGCACTGGTGGGAACGGCTCGGCCCGGCGCCGGGCGATGACCTTCTGTTCGCGCCCTGTCGGCGAGACGCGGGCGGATGGTTCGACCATCAGCCGCTGCCGGGTTGTGGTGGGCCTCCCGCGATCCGTCTTCTGTGGAGGATCTCGCCCAGCCCACGTCCCAGCGGGCGACGACATCTGCGGGTAGCCGGGGGCTCAACCCGGTGGTGACCGAGGTGCTCACCCAGCAGATCGGCGGCGCGCCGCAGCAACTCTTCAACGGCGGCTTGCCGATGACCCGACTGTCGCAACTTCATGCGGGCGAGCGACCAGGCTGCCTGGTCCTGTTCCGGCCCGAAGCGTCCCCGTCGCCATCCTCGTCCGCCTCGGTTGCGCAAGGCTGACTGCGCGGGCCGCCGCGCGCTCCGGCCGGAGGCGTTCCGCCTGGTTGACGCCACGACGATCACCGGCAAGCGACGTAGCGGGGCACGTAGTTGAACGTGTTCAAGTTTTGGGCGTACCGTGGGGGCATGGTTGAGGGCTTGCACGGGCTGATCCCGTGGGCTCACGCGATTGTGGTGCTGCTCGCGGGGGCCGGCATGTTGGTGATCGTTCCGCTCGGGCTGTCGCTGGTGGCGGTGCCGGGGCCGGGAGTGGCCGTCGTGCGCCGCTGGTGGGTGGTGGTCGCGCTGCCGGCGGCGGTGAGTCTGTGGCTGCCGCGCGGGCTGGTGACGGCCACGATGGCGCTGCCCTACGTGACCGCGGCGGCTGTTCTTCTGACCGGCGCGGTGATGGAAATCGCGCCGCGCGGCCAGGATCGGGCGGGACGGGCACCCGGCGTACGGGAAATGGGTTTTGATCTTGCTCTTCTGACCGCGCTGGCCGGGCCGGTGATCGCCGGGAGTGCCCTCGTGGCCGAGCGGGCCGGTTATCGGCTGTTCGGGTTCGGGCTCGACACGCTGGCGCTGACCGTGGCGCATTTCCACTATGCCGGGTTCGCGGCGGCGCTCGTGGCGGCGCTGCTGGTCGATCGGAAGCCCGGTCCGGTGACGACGGCCGCGGCGTGGTGCGTGCCCGGCGGGACGCTGATCGTGCTGATCGGTTACTTCGCCGGTGACGCGGTGCAGTTGGCCGGGGCGGCCGTGCTCACGCTCGGCATGTGGCTGACCGGGTGGGTGACGTGGCACCAGGCGCGGCCGCTCGACCTGGTGACCCGCGTGCTGTTCCGGGTGGGCACGGTGGTGCCGGCGGCGACGATGGTGCTCGCCCTCGACTGGGCGAGCGGGCTGCCGCATCTCCCGGTGAGCTGGATGGTCGCCACCCACGGTGTCGCCAACGCGCTCGGCTTCGCCCTGTGTTCGCTGCTGGCGTGGCGCCGAGCCGCCTGGGGAGTAGTGCTGGTACCTCCTACGTCACCGGGCGCGCCGGTAGCGTCGAGGGCATGACGCAGGAACTCACACTCAACAACGGCGTCCGGATGCCCGCGCTCGGCTTCGGCGTCTTCCAGAGCCCGCCCGAGGAGACCGCGGCGGCCGTCGACACGGCGCTGCGGGTCGGCTACCGGCACATCGACACGGCGGCCGCCTACAACAACGAGCGGCAGGTCGGCGAGGGGCTGCGCCGCTCCGGCGTCGACCGCGACGAGGTGTTCATCGAGACCAAGGTGTGGGTCAGCGACTACGGCTACGACGAGACGCTCCACGCCTTCGAGAAGGCGGCCGGCAAGCTCGGCGTCGACCGCATCGACCTGCTGATCCTGCACCAGCCGGCCACCGACCGGTTCGACCGCACGGTCGCCGCCTACCGCGCGCTGGAAAAGCTGCTGGCCGACGGCAACGTCCGCGCGATCGGCGTCAGCAACTTCATGCGCCACCACCTTTCCTCGTTGCTGGACCGGACCGAGGTCGTGCCGGCGGTCAACCAGATCGAGCTGCACCCCTACTTCAGCCAGCCCGACGTGCAGAAGGCCGACGCCGAGCACGGCATCCTGACCCAGGCCTGGTCGCCGATCGGCGGCATCACGTTCTATCCGGGCTGGGGCGAGGACCGGCGCAACGTTCTCGAAGACCCGGCGATCGCGGGGATCGCGGCCGCACACGGCAAGACCGCCGCCCAGGTGATGCTGCGGTGGCAGCTGCAGGAGGGCCGGTCGGCGATCCCGAAGTCGACCAACCCGGGCCGCATAGCGGAGAACTTCGACGTGTTCGACTTCGAGCTCACGCCGGCCGAGATGTCCACAATCGACGCTCTGGACACCGGGCGGCGCAACGGACCCGACCCCGACGAGGCGCGCGACGTTTTCGACCGGGTCATCCCCGAGGCGTGACCGGGCGCGCGGCCTCAGGTCACCGAGAAGGCAGGATCCGCAGGACATGGTCCGGGCCCTTGACGATGTCGCGCAGCCAGCTCTGCGCGTCGTTGTCCCGCGGCTGCCCGGACCCGTCGAGGAACAGCTCCCGCACCCCGGTCGCGAGTTGATACAGCCACAAGCGGCGTACGAGGTCGGGCGTGGCGAGCAGCGCCGGATAGCTCTCGGCCAGCCAGCCGACCACCTCACGCACCTCGGTTTCGTCGAACCCGGTGACGTCCGCCCGGAGATAGGGCTCGAGCTCGAGGTCGGGCGGGCCGAGCCGGACCCATTCGAAGTCGAGCAGCGCGGTCAGCCGCCCGTCCTTCCACAGCGCGTTGGCCAGGTGTGCGTCACCGTGCACGCAGGTCACCGCGCCCACCAGCGGGTCGGTGTCGGCCAGCGGGTCGGCGTCCGCAAGTTCGCCGAGGCGGGCCGCCACGTCGTCGAGGAGGGCGTGGTCGGCGCGGCCCTCCTGTCTCGCCGCCGCCAGCAGCGCCTCGGTGCGTCGCAGCGGCAGGGGCGTGATGTCGGCGCCGACGAACGCCGATGCCGAAGTGTCGCCGACCGGCCGGGGCGCCGCCAGCTCCGCGACGACGCCGGCCGGGAACCGATGCGCGTGCAGGGCCGCCAGCGCCTGCCCGATCTGGTGTACCGCATCGCGCTGCCGCGCGCGGGACAGGCCACGCCACAGCGTCGCCAGCGGCACGCCTTCGACGACCCGGGTCACCTGCCACGCGAGGTCTCCGTCGGAGCCGGTGTCGAGCACCTCCGGGTAGGGCACCCCCGACGGAAGTGCCCGGGTCACCGCCGCCTCGCGGGCGAAGCGTCCCCGGTCGCCGCGCCAGCAGATGCGCAGGAACACCGGCCCGATGCGCCAGGCGTCGTTGGAATCGCTGGGCAGGAGCACGGGTGGCATGCCCGCAGCTTCGGCCGGCAACCGGGCCACGCGCAGAACACGGGCAAGACGGGCCCGGCTGACCGCGTCGATAGGCATGGGCCGAGGATCGCCCGGTTGTCGTCGCCGGTCAACGGAGTTAGTTGGAGCCACCCATCGGCTGTCCCGGGTGGGCGGGCCATGCCGGAGCCCGTCCGCGCGCCCGGCCTGAAGCGGCAGCGACAACGAACTGAACCGGCCGGGACGCCTACGGGCGGCTGACCTGCGGCGCGTGGAACTGGCCGGCCACATGCACGGCCACGACGAACGGGAACACCGCGATGTCGTCGACCTCGAAGCTGCGGGTGATCATCGGCGGCGGGGCCCAGGCGTACACCTGGTCGGGGCCGAGCTCGAGCCCGCGCCGGTGGAACGCCCCGAGCGCCAGGCCGCCCATCAGGTAGCGGTCCTGGCCCTGCTCGGTGTCGAGGGTCGCGAGCAGCTCGTCCCGGCCGTTCCATTCCCGGTTGAGCGTGCCCTCCATCGTGTCGAGGAACCACCACGCCCGGTCCGCGTCGACCAGGAACAGGTCGCCGAAGAGCGACGCGAACCCCGGCGTCAGCGCGTCGAGGCCGTCGAGCCAGTACCACGAGCTCAGGGCCTTCATGTACTGCTCTTCGGTGAACTGCTTCGTCAGCTGCATGGGTTGCATGCGGTCAGAGGATAGCGACCTCGGCCTCGATCTCGACCGGGATGTCGAACGGCAAGGCGGCCTGACCGACCGCCGAGCGCGCGTGGCTGCCCGCCTCCGGGCCCCAGAGCTGCACGATCAAGTCGGAGAAGCCGTTGATGACGGCCGGGGTCCGGACGAAACCCGGTGCCGTATTGATCATGCCGAAGACGCGGAGCCAGGCCACGATCCGGTCGAGGTCACCGAGCGCGTCCTTCAGGCTGCTCAGCACCGCGAGCGCGGTGAGACGGGCACTCGCGTACGCCTGTTCCTCGGTGACCTGGTCGCCGACCTTGCCGAAGGGTCCCGCGAGCGAGCCGTCGGCCAGCAGCGGGCCGTGCCCGGAGACAAAGGCCCGGTCGCCGTGCACCCGCACCCACGGGAACGACAGGGTCACGCCGGGCGGCGTCTTCATCGGGGCGGGCAGGGTCAGGCCCAGATCGCTCAGCCTGTTCTCGATCTCCATGCCGCGACCATAGAACCGCTCAGCCCTGGCTCCGCCGCGGCACCCAGAATTCGACCTCCGTGCCCTCGCCCGGCCGGCTGTCGATGGTCGTCGTGCCGCCCAGGTCGGTGATCCGGCCGCGCATCGACTGGGCCACGCCGAGCCGCCCCCGGGCCGCCGCCTCGGCCAGCCGTTCGGGTCCGAAGCCGACCCCGTCGTCGCGGACCGTCACCCGGACGCCGTCGCGTTCGTCCTCGAGCAGGATCCAGACGCGGGCGCCGGGGCCGGCGTGCCGGCGTACGTTGTCGAGTGCGGCCAGGACGGCCGCGGTCAGCTCGCCGGCCGCCCGGCCCGGCAGCATCACCGGGTCGGCCGGCGCGGCCACGTCGATCGCCGGCGAGGCCAGCCTCATCAGGGCCGTACGCAGGTCCTCGCGCGCCGAACCGCCGCCCGCCGGGTGGCCGCTGAGCAGGTTGCGCAGGGCCACCTCCTGGGCGCCGGCCAGTTCGGCCAGTTCCGGGCCCGGCCCGCCCATCTCGGAGCCGTGCCGCTGCACCAGCGCCAGCACCTGCAGGACGCCGTCGTGGATCGGCCGGGCCAGCCGGTCACGTTCGGCCGCCGCCGCCTCCTGGCGTATCTGCTCGGTGCGTTTCCGTTCGGCCCGCCGGGCGGCGAGCAGGTCGGCCAGGCCGAGGCCGCCGATCGCGGCGGCGGCGACCAGCAGCAGGATCGCCGCCGTGTTCAGGTGCTGGACCGGGTTGAGGAACGACGACTCCGGTTCGCCGTTGCTGCCCAGGTAGGTGGTCGCGACGGCCGCGATGCCGCCGGTGCCGAGCATCGTGGCGAGCGGGCCGAGCGCGGTCGGGAGGGCGCCGCGCGGGGCGAGCACCGGGGCGGTGGCACCGGTGACCGCGGTCGCGGCCGCGGCGATGAGGACCAGGATCACCACCGAGGGCACCACTTCGCTCTGGTCGGCCAGCTTCTGCGGCCATCCGCCGGTCGCCGCGTACGCGATGAAGAGCGCGACCGACGCACCCACCGCGAGCCCGGCCGCGCCCGGAATCCGCCAGCGGCCGGCGACGGCACCGGCGCCGATCGCGATGCCGGCCAGCGTGGCCAGCCAGCTCGTCGTGGGCTGGAGGCCGAGGCCGGTGATCGCGAGCAGCAGCGGCGCCACCACGGCGGTGTGGGTGATCGCCACGGTCAGTACCCCGCCGAACGACCAGAGCCCGGAGACGAGCGCCAGGATCAGGGTCGTCACCAGCAGGAACGCGCCGAACACGCCCTCGACCGCCAGCGGATGCCGCTGGAGCTGGTCGGCGCCGACCCCGAGCAGCCGGCTGAGCTGGTCGGTCGACAGGAGACCGAACGGGATGACCGCGGCGACGGCGAGCATGCCGGTGAGCGGCAGGCGCACCCGCGGCCACCAGGGTCCGGCGATCTCCGGCTCGCCGCGCGGCCGCGCCCGCAGCATCGGGGCCTGGGCGAGCACGCCGATCGCGAGCATCACCAGGTGGTCGTGTTTGAGGCCGGCGCTGGACACCCAGATCGGGCCGAGCAACGCCGAGCCGAGGACGGCCGCGCCGATGCTCAGCCCGGTGACCGCCGAACCCCAGCCGGCCGCGCCGCGGCGGACCAGGCCCTGCGCGCAGGCCAGCACCCCGATCAGCGCGAGCGGGCCGCGGACCTCGCCGGCGACGTACAGCGGGAACGGCTCCGACGCCGGGGCGAAGGGCGGCTCGAGGAGCACCGGCGCGATGCTCACCAGGCCGGCCGCGACCAGCAGACAGGGCCAGAAGCGGGTCAGGGCGAGCCCGAGCCCGGTCACCGCGATCGTCGTGATCGGGAGCGCCCACCCCTCGCCGTGGAAACCCCCGATGTCGACCAGCCCGAGGAACGGCGCGAGGCCGCCCGCGTTCGAGTCCGGTGACATCGCCACGACGAGAAGGAGGGCGCCGCCCACGCCGCCGAGAACCGCGGTCAGTCGCGGCCCGGCGGCGGTGGTCACCTCGTCCATGCGGTGATCATTTCAAATTGATCAATGCGGCGGGTGACCCCCGAGTGGGGCAGCATCACGGGCCGGCCCTCGGGCCGGTATTCGAAGTGCCACCACTCGTTGTCGTAGATCCGGTAGAGGCCGTGCGGTCCGCCGTGCTTCTCCAGCCAGCGCGCCCCCTCCGCCGGGCGCACGTCCAGAGCCGTACCGGCCA
Organism: Actinoplanes sp. NPDC051411; assembly: GCF_040682075.1. Lineage (NCBI taxonomy): Bacteria > Bacillati > Actinomycetota > Actinomycetes > Micromonosporales > Micromonosporaceae > Actinoplanes > Actinoplanes sp. NPDC051411. The sequence goes on from NZ_JBFBAD010000026.1 coordinate 7,092, forward strand.
CGTGCTTCGACTCCTCGGCCGGCAACACCCGGCGGCGGGCCACCTCGGCCGATCCCGTACGGCGTACGGCCTCGGCGAACATCCGCGCCTGTTCCTCGGGCCGCCGGTGCCCGGACGTGAGCCCGATCAGCTCGCCGTGCCGCCACAATGCGCGGGTGCGGGCCGCCTCGAACGCCGCCCGGGTCGCCGGGGTGAGGCCGTCGAGGCTCTCGGCCGGGAATCGCGCGCCCAGCGCCCACTGGCAGGCCAGATGGCGTCCCGACCCGCGGCCGCCGACGAGCCGGGCGGCCGGGACCAGTGCGACCGCGAGCAGCAGGGTGGCCCAGCGATAGACCGTGTCGCGGCGCCGGGCCGCGTGCGCCGCGCGGGTCACGCGGGCTCACCATGATCCGTCGAATTCATGGTGCCCAACCTGCCGGATCGGCCGGGCGCGCTCTTGAGTACGGCTACTCAACCGCCGTGTGTGGACACTCCTACGCTTCGACGGCGACCGCGGCGGGCCGGAAGCCGGGGACGTGCGGGTGGGCCAGGAACCGCAGAGTTTCGGCCGCGAACTGGTCCGGGGCGAGGCTGTGCACGCGGTGCCCGACCGGGATCGTGGCGAGCCGGGCGCCCGAAATCTCGCCGGTCACCTCGGCCAGCCGGGCCGGAGGGATGCAGCTGGCCGGGCCGCCGGAGAGGATCAGCGTCGGCTGCTCCACCTCGGACAGTCGCGCCCACCAGCCGGCGTCCGGGCGGGTCAGCTGGCGCAGGATCGAGCCGACCGCACGCAGCTCGTAGTCGCGCCGCGCGGTGAAGATGCCGGCCGCCGCGGCCAGCGCCTGCAGCGGGTTGAACCCGTTCAGCGGGCTGCGGAGTCGCGGCGGCGCGGCCAGGTCCTCGAGGATCAGGGCACCGACCCGCTCCGGGGCCTGCTGGGCGGCGGCGAGTGCGGCATAGCCCCCGACCGAGTGGCCGACCAGCACCGCGCCGCGCAGCGACAGCCGGTCGAGCAGGTCGAGCACGTCGTCGCGGATGCTGGCCAGCGAGTAGTGGCCGGGCCGGGCGCTGGTGCCGTGGCCGCGCAGGTCGATGGCGAGGGCGCGTCGGCCGGCGGCGGTCAGCCGGGCCGCGAACCGGTCCCACGTGCGCGCGTTACTGCCGCTGCCGTGCAGCAGCAGCACCGGCGCACCGGCCGGGTCACCGGCCTCCCGCAAGCCCAGCCGGACGCCGTTGACGTGGACGGTGCCGACCGTCGACCAGGCAAACGTCATCCACGCTGTTTACCAGACGTTTCTTAACAATCGGCCGGGAAGCCACGGAAAGGTAAGCGACGACACCAGCCGTTCATCGACTGAGCCGAATGAAGGTCAGGCCGGGCCGACGAAGGTCAGCACGGATTCGAGCGGCGCGAAGCCGGCCGGCATGCCCGGCGTACGCCAGGAACCGGCCGGGGCCCGCGGCGGCAGCCACTCCGGACGGAACATGCCGATGGCCAGGTCGAGGTTCTCCAGGTGGGGCCGCAGGTCGTCGGCGACCGGCGTGCGCAGGTGCTCGGCCCACAGGCGTACGCGAAGGTCCCGCACCGAATCGCCCGCGGTGACCACCGCGGTGGTCAGTTCGGTGTCGACCCCGACCATCGAACGGCTGAACAGGTTGGCCGAGCCGACCGCGGCGAACCGGTCGTCGACGATGACCACCTTGGCGTGCACCGTCAGGTGCTCGACCCGCCAGAGGCCGACGTTGCGCCGCTGCCGCGGGGGCAGCGGGTCGATGACCTTCTTCTGCAGGTCGTGGTTGACCGTGCCGTTGATCAGCGGACCGGACTCGACCGGGTCGCGGGTGCCCGAGCCGACCATGATCACCTTGACCCCGCGGGCGGCCGCCGCGCTCAGGTGCGGATAGAGCTCGAAGCGGTGGTCGCCGCCCGGGTACTCGTGGAAGTACTGGTCTTCGAGGTAGACGTAGCGCTGCGCGGCGCCGATCGCCTGCACCAGGGTGTGGTAGATCTCGCGCACGCCGTCGGGGGAGAGGTCACCGTAGTGCCGGCGCTCCCAGGGCAGCAGCGAATCGATGTACCACGGGCCGACCGACCGCAGGATCTGGCAGGCCTGCCCCGGCGCCTCGTGGGTCTTCTGGGGCGGCGCCGGTTCGATCTCGGGCGCCACGCTGGGCGGGTTGAGAACCGGCAGGCCCTTGACCGACGGCCAGACATAGCGCCGGCGGGGCAGGTTGACCGCTCCGATCCACCGCATGCGCAGCACCCGCCAGACGTCGGCCGCGGCCGGGCCCTGGATGATCGTGCCCGCGTCGTGCCAGCCCCAGCGGGCGCCCTGCACCTCGAGCCGCTGGTGCGGGGTCTCGTCGATGCGGCTGGCCACGTAGTCGATGCCGCCCACGCCCGCGATGAGCTCGTCGCCGCGCCGGACGATGGTGGCCTTCTGGTGGTTGGAGCCGACGCCGGAGCCGGACCAGTCGAGCAGCACCCGGTCGGCCAGCGGCGGCTTCCCGCCGTCGCGCCGCCGGCGCCGCAACCGGTGGGCCGAGGTCACGTTCTGGTGGAACGGCCCGATCGTGGGCCGGGTGATGCTGCTGCTCACCACCGCCCCGGCCAGGATGATCCGCACGTCGACGCCGTCGGCCGCCAGCCCGGCCAGCAGGTCGCCGAGCGGCTCGTAGCCGGGCTCGCCGGGCCGCCGGCCGGTCAGGTCCATCTCCGGGTCCATCTGCAGGCCGCAGATGTACGCCGCGTCGCCCGGCCCGAGCGACGTCAGCAGCTCGTGCATGCGCCGCATCCACTCCCGGCCGTCGACCACGAACTCGACCGACGAGTTCTCACAGTGCGAGGTCACCGCGGGCGAGAGATAGCGAGTCACAAGATCGTCGAGCGGCTCCATGGGCAAGAATCTAGCGGGCTTCCCGAGGCGCGGTGAAGGACTGGGAACCGCTGGAGAGCACGGTCGCGATGAGCGCCTGTACGGCCGGGCGCCGCTCGGCCCGCGGGCTGGTGAGCAGAACCAGGTCGATGCTCCCCAGTTCGGGCAGCCGGTGGGCCGGCCCGAGCGGCGTCAGCTGCGGCGGCACCAGGCTGGTGGCCAGCGCCGAGATGCCCACGCCGGCCGCCACCGCGGCGATCAGCCCGTTGACGCCCCGGCAGACGCAGGCGCCGCGGTAGGGCAATCCGGCCCGGTTGAGCGCCCGGTGCATCTCGGTGCGCGAGATGCTGGGCGCCGGATAGACGACCAGGGGGAGTGGCTGGGCCAGGTCGAGCTTCGTGCCCGGGGTGCCGACCCAGACCAGGCGTTCGCGCTTCACCAGCCGGCCGCGTTCCTCGCCCCGCGGTCGCTTGCCGATGAAGACGTCGAGCCGGTTCTCCTCCAGCCGCTGGTTGAGCCGGCCGCTCTGATCGACCGTGAGGTCGTAGTCGACCAGCGGATGGGTCTGGCGGAAGTCGCGCAGGATCTGCGGCAGCCGGGTCAGGGCGAGGTCGTCGGACATCCCGATGCGCAGCCGGCCCCGGGGACGGCTGCCGCTGAAATAGGCCGTGGCCTGCTCGTGCGCGGCCAGGATGCTGCGGGCGAACCCGATCATCGCCTCGCCGTCGGGGGTCAGCGCCACCGAGTGGGTGTCGCGCAGGATCAGCGTGCGGCCGGTCTGCTTCTCGAGGCGGCTGATGTGCTGGCTGACGGTCGGCTGCCGCACCCCGAGGCGGGCCGCCGCCTGGGTGAAGCTGCCGGTCTGGGCCACGGTGAGCAAGGTCTGCAGCAGCGCGGGGTCGTACGTCGTCATAAGCAAACCGAATAACAGTGCGTCGGATGATCGGGGTTCAGTATAGGAGCGCGCTCGGAAAGGCTGGTGGGACAAGCCACGACCGAGATGAGGCGTTCCCCTGTGACCGCGGCCGCTGCCGTCGAAAAGTTTGCCGCCCTCGGAAACCCCAGCTACCGCATCTATCTCATCGGCCAGAGCCTCGCCAACACCGGCACCTGGATGCAGAGCATCGCCCAGGACTGGCTGGTCCTCCGCCTGACGCACAGCGCGTTCGCGGTCGGCCTGGTGATGACACTCCAGTTCCTGCCGACGCTGCTGCTCGGCGTCTACGGTGGCCAGTTGGCCGACCGTTTTCCGCGCCGCCGCATCCTGTTGATGACCCAGACCGCCAACGCGGTGCTGACCGGGCTGCTCGCCCTGCTGACCGCGGCCGGTGTCGTCCGCCCCGCCCACCTCTACGCTTTCGCGCTGCTCAGCGGCGTGATCCTGGCCGTCGACGCGCCGACCCGGCAGGCGTTCGTCAACGACGTCGTGCCGCCCGGTCTGCTGCGCGGCGCGGTCTCGCTCAACGCGGCGGTCTTTCAGACCACGCGGTTGGTCGGGCCGGCGGTCGCCGGCCTGTTGATCGGTACGGTCGGGACCGGCTGGGTGTTCGCGCTGAACGCCCTCTGTTACGCCGGTCCGACGATCGGGTTGTTGCGGCTGCGCGGCCTGCCGGTCGCCAAGCCGGTCGTCCTGGAAAGCGGAGCGATGATGGCGACCGCCCGATATGTCGCCGACCGGCCGCATGTCGCCCGCACGATCCTGCTGGTCGGCATGGTCGGCACGTTCGGGCTCAACTTCCCGATCGTGCTCACCGCGATGGCCACCGACACCTTCGGCGGCGGCGCCGGCACCTACGCCGTCTTCAACGTCATGCTCGCGATCGGCTCGGTCGCCGGGGCTCTGCTGGCGGCGGCCTGGGTGCACACCCGGCTGCGGCTGATCGTGCTGGCCGGGGCCGCGTTCGGGGTCAGCCAGGTCGCGGCGGCGGTCGCGCCCGGCCTCGGCGTCTTCCTGGTCCTGCTGGTCGCGATGGGGCTGACCAACCTGGCGTTCCAGGCGATGGCCAACTCATCGGTGCAGCTCTGGTCCGACCCGCGGCTGCGCGGCCGGATCATGGGCCTCTACATGCTGGTCTTCACCGGCGGCACCCCGATCGGTGCTCCCATCATCGGGGCGCTGACCAGCCACTACGGGGCCCGGCTGGGGATGTCGGTCTGCGGCGCGATCCCGGCCGTCGCCGCTGTCCTGTTGGCCGCCAATCACACCATTCGTCGTCGTCCGGCCTGAGACGCCCATCACCTGGGAAATACTCCGGCGCTCCCGGTTCTTGATCGATTTCAGACGAGTCTTGGGGTCAGGAGCCGGCGGTGATGAAGAAAAAGTGGGTCCGCTATGCGGCCATAACCGCGGTTTTAGCCCTGATCGCGACCGAGTTGGTGCTGGGCTGGTCGTCGCTGGCCGGGGCCCTGCGCCAGTTGCGCGCGCCGCACCTCGGCTGGCTGGCGCTCGCCGTCGTCGCCGAGCTCACCGCGATGAGCGCCTACGCCCACATGCAGCGGCGCCTGCTGCGCTCGGCCGGGGTGCGGGCGTCCAACCTCGACCACGTGCGGCTCGCGTACGCGGCCCACTCGCTCAACGAGACGCTGCCCGGTGGGCCGGCCTTCTCGACCCGGCTCAACTATCAGCAGATGCGCCGGTTCGGGGCCAGCCCGGCCGTCGCCTCGTGGGCCATCGCGCTGAGCGGGCTGCTGTCGTCCGCCGCCCTCGCCGCGATCACCGTCGGCGGCGCGCTCTGGGCCGGGGGAACGACCCACTGGAGTCACTTCCTCGTGCTCGTCGGCGTGGTCGTGCTGCTCGTACTCGGCGTACGTCATGTGACCCGGCGCCCGGCGGCCGTGCAGGCGCCGCTCGCGGCGTTCAACCGGCTCCGCCGGCGGCCCGCGGCCGACGGTCTCGAGCGCATCGCCGGTTTCCTCGACCAGTTGCGGGCGGCGCGCCTGCGCCCGGCCCACGGCGCGTCCGCCGCGGCGCTGGCCCTGCTCAACTGGCTGCTCGACGCGGCCTGCCTCTGGCTCTGCTTCAACGCGGTCGGCGAGCACCCGGCCGCGTCGGCCACGACCGTGCTGGCGTTCTGCGCCGCGATGGCCGCCGGTTCGCTGACGATCGTGCCGGGCGGGCTCGGCATCGTCGACAGCGCGCTGATCCTCGGCCTGATCGCCGGGGGAGTCGCCTCGCCGGCCGCGGTGGCCACGGTGGTGCTCTACCGCGTGATCAGCTTCGGCTTCATCATGAGCCTCGGCTGGTTCTTCTGGCTCCAGATCCGCCTGACGGCGGCCCGGCCGGCCGCCCCGGTCGTGCGGGAGGTGCCGGCCGGCCCGCGCACCAGCATGCGGCGCCTCGCGGCCTGCCCGCGGCGCCTGGCCGTGGTCGGTGCCTCACCGGCCGGGGATGTCGTCGCCACCGCGGCGATGGCCGCATCGGTCGTGGATCTCGCCGCCGCCTCGTCGACCGGCGATCTCGTCGTCCCGTCGTCGCCGGCCGGCCTGGTCGGCTCCTCGCCGGCCGGCTTCTCCGCCACGTCGGTCGCCCACCTGGTCGCCGCGTCGTCGGCCGGCGGCCTGGTCGTTCCGCTGTCGGCCGCGGGGCTGACCGCCGGACCGGCGCCCGGGGACGGCGCGCCGCCGGGCGAGGCGTCAGAGGTCAAGGATGACCAGCAACATCAGAAAGAAGACCGACGGCAGCAGACCCAGGATCATGCCGGTCAGGACCGCCGCGCGGTCCCAGCCGGACAACTCCTGCTGCCCTAGCAGCAGCACCGCGCCGAGCACCGCCGACACGATGCCGGAAAGCGCTCCCCAGGGGGTCGCGAAGCTGCCGGCGATCGCGGCACCGCCGACCACCAGCGTCGCCACCGAGCCGACGTGGGTGGCCGTGGTCGGGGCGCCCGGCCGATCGTCGTCGGCCTCAACCGGCTCGGGCTCCACGGCGACCGGCAGGTCATCGATCAGCGGATCGACGTCCGACCAGGTGCGGGCGGCCAGCGCGCCGGCCACCCGGTCCTCGAGTTCATCGAGGTCGAGACGCCCCTCGACCGTCGCCCGTTGCAGGATGTCAATGACCTCGCTACGGTCGGCGTCTGAGATTCGCATCCGGTTGACGTCGGTCATCCGCCGGATGCTACCGGCTTATCGGCTATCCGCCCTCGGCCGTTCGGCCGATCTCTAATCAGTGGTCCACGGTCTCGACCAGAGCCGCGAGGGCCTCCTTGCGGGCCACCTTCTCGGAGTACATCGCCGCGTCGGCGACCGCGACCAGAGCGTCGGCGTTCGGGCGGTCGAGCGGGCCCCAGGCCGCCAGGCCGACGCTGACCCCGAAGTGCAGGGTCTCGCCGTTCCACTGGATCGGCTCCTCGGCCAGCTCGCGCAGCCGCTGGGCGAGCCCGCGGGCGCCGGCGTCGTCGTCGATGCCGGTGGCCAGCACGACGAACTCGTCGCCGCCGAGCCGGGCCGCGGTGTCGGCCGGGCGGATCGTCGTGGTCAGGCGGCGGGCGAACTCGACCAGGATCAGGTCGCCGGCGGCGTGGCCGTACCGGTCGTTGATCTGCTTGAAGCCGTTGAGGTCCATGTAATAGATCACCGGGCCGAACCCGGAGGCCCGGAACAGCTCCAGCTCCAGCTCGGCACGCAGCGCGGCCCGGTTGGCCAGGCCGGTGAGCTGGTCGTGCTCGGCCTGATGGGCCAGGGCGGCCTTGATGCGCTCCTGCTCGCGGACGACGAAGACGAAGCGGACCAGGATGAACGAGGTCAGCATCGCGATCGAGATCAGCAGCGAGGCCCGGCTGACCAGGGTGCCGAACGAGTGCAGCCCGGTCACGGTCGGCAGCACCACCAGCGCGATGCCGAGGAACACCACCCGCACCGGGTGCAGCCGCTGCTGGGCCTGGGTGTCCTCCGGCTCCGCCACCTTGTCCGCGTCCCGGTGCACGACGGCCGCCGCGAGGAAGCTGTTCGCCAGCAGCAGCAGGCCGTCGAAGCGGTCGGCCTGGCCCGAACGGGACAGATCGGGGAACAGGATCGGGAGCAGCGAGATGCTGATGTCGCCGATCAGGGTCAGCGTCAGCGCCGTGACCAGGTAGCGGGCCGGGCCCCGGGTCGAACCGGGTGCGAACACCAGGATCGCGGTGGCCGCGAACAGCATCACGTCGCCGAACGGGTACGCCGCCCCGACGAACATGCCCAGCGAGAGGTCCTGGCTCTCGGCCGCCGGCAGGATCAGGAACTGCCAGAACAGCCAGGCCACCACGGTCGTCATGGCGGCGGCGTCGAGCATGCCGTCCCGCTGGCGGCCGGGCGCCCGCAACCGCACCATCTTCACCAGGCCGGTCACCAGCAGCGGATAGCCCGACAGCCACAGCACGTCGGAGGCCGAGACGTCACCCAGCGGCCCGGCGACCTTGTCCAGGATGTCGTACAGGATGTCGCCGGTCAGCCAGACGCTGAGCGCGGCACACACCAGCCGGTAGGCGCCCTTGCTGGGCCCGGAGATGTTCCGCAATCCGAGCCAGGCGGCGGCCACCACGGCCGCGAAGCCGATCAGATACGCGATGTGGGCCTTCATGGTGCCCGGCGCAAACACGGACACCGACCCCGCGACCGCGGCGAACGCGGGTACTGCAGCTGCCGGCACACGTCTCATACCGGTCCTTATCGGTTGGGCCGCGGTCCGGTTGAAGGTCTTCGGCCGGGTTAGCATCCGAGGCATGGAACTCGGCCTGCACATCGCGGATTTCACCTGGAACGACGGGCCGGCGCGGCTCGGACCGGCCCTCGCCGACCACGTGCGAAGCGCCGAGGAGGCCGGCATCGCCCGCATCACCGTGATGGACCACTTCTGGCAGATCCGCGGGGTCGGCCCGGCCGACCACGAGATGCTGGAGGCCTACACGACGCTCGGCTTCATCGTCGCGCACACCTCACGCGCCCGGCTGCACACGCTGGTCACGGGCGTGACCTATCGCGAGCCGGGCCTGCTGGCCAAGCAGATCAGCACGCTCGACGCGCTGTCCGGCGGCCGGGTCGGGCTGGGCATCGGCGCGGCCTGGAACGACGAGGAGTCGGCCGGGCTGGGATTCGCCTTCCCGCCCACCGCCGAGCGGTTCGAGCGGCTGGAGGAGGCGATCCAGATCTGCCGGCAGATGTGGTCCGACGCCGACGGCCCCTACCAGGGCCGGCACTATCAGCTGGGGCGCACGCTGAACGTCCCCCAGGTGAGCCGGAAGCCGTACCTCATGATCGGGGGCGGCGGCGAGAAGAAGACCCTGCGCCTGGTCGCGAAATATGCCGACGCCTGCAACATCGGCGGCAGCCCCGAGGTGGTGGCCCACAAGCTGGACGTGCTGCGGCGGCACTGCGACGCGGTCGGCCGCGACTACGACGAGATCGAGAAGACCACGATCTTCCCGATGGACCCGGGCACCAGCAGCGACGACATCGTGCGGGCGGCCGACGCGCTGCGGCCGCTGGGCTTCACCGCCGCGTACGTCTTCGCGCGTGAGATCACCGACCGGGCGGCCATCGTCGACCGCCTCGGAGCGGCGGTGCCGCGCCTGCGCTGAAAAAGCGCGGGCTACGGGTGGATCTTGAAGGTGGGGGGCTGGGTGGTGCTCGGCGGCACCTGGTAGTGCCAGAGCGTCGTCGACATCATGTCGCTGAACGCGGGTGCCGCCACCTGGCCGCCGCTGCCGCTCGGGACGTCGGCGTAGACGCCGATGACGAACCGCGGGTGGTCGGCCGGGGCCATGCCGATGAACGACCCCGAGTTGTAGCTGGTGTACTGCCCGTCGACCAGCTTGCTGGCCGTACCGGTCTTGCCGGCGACCAGGTAATTCGGCACCTTGGCCCGGGTGCCGGTGGCGCCGTCGACGTTGACCGGCGCCTGAAGGATCGTCCGCATCTCGGCCGCGACCTCGGGCGTCAGCACCTGGTGGGTCTGCGGCGCCGGCCCGGCGGTGACCTTGCCGTCCGGGGCGATCGTGGCCTTGATCAGGTGCGGCTGGATGTAGGTGCCGTTGTTGGCGATCGCGTTGTACGCCGCGACCATCTGAACCAGCGTCGCGTCGACGCTGTAGCCGATCGGCACCGACCCGTACGACGAGCCGCTCCACTCGTCGGGCGGCAGCAGCGCCCCCGACGCCTCGGCCGGCATACCCTCGCCGGCCGCCTTCCCGAGCCCGAACTTCTGCTGGTAGGCGTACAGCTTGTCCTTGCCCAGCCGGTCGGCGATCCGGATCGTCCCGACGTCCGACGACAGCGCCATGACCCCGGGGATGGTCAGCTTGGTCCCGCTCTTCTGCGGCTCGTCGTCGGGGAACAGCACGCCGCCGACCCGCAGCGCCGGCCCGACCGTGATGCTCGACTGCGGCGTGATCACGCCCTCCTGCAGCGCGGCCCCGATCGTGATCGCCTTGTGGATCGAGCCCGGGTCGTACGGCTGGTTGCTCGCCACGTCGGACCGGTCGGCCGCGGTGGAGCCGGCCGGCTCGGCCGCGTTGTAGCCCGGGAAGCTCGCCTGGGCCAGCACCTCGCCGGTCTGGGTGTCGAGCACGACCGCGGCGCCCTTGACGGCGTGCACCTTCTGCAGCTGCTCGCTCAGCGACTGCTGCACCTCGAACTGCAGGTCACGGTCGATGGTCAGCTCCACCGAGGTGCCCGGCCGGGCCGGCGTCTCCTTGTGGTAGCCGCCGGGGATCGGCTTGTCGAGCTTGCCGCCAGAGGTGTCCGGATTGCCGGTCTCGTAGACGTTCGAGCCGTCGGCGCCGCGCAGCACGCTGTCGTAACGGGACTCGATCCCCTCGAGCCCCTTGTGGTCGTAGCCGGTGAACCCGATGAGGTTGGAAGCCAGGTCGGCGCCCGGCTCGTCCCGCTTCTCGTCGCGCCCCTGCCCGATCCCGACGATCTTCATCGCGGCGATCCGGGCGGCGGTCGGCAGGTCGACGTCGCGGGCCAGATACTCGAACTGCGACCAGTCCCCGTTCGGGTGCCGATGCTTGGCGATGAGCGGGGTGAGCTTCGAGACCGGCACGCCGAGCAGCGGAGACAGCCGGGCGGCGACCGCCGGCGCATCCTTGATCTCGGACGGGTCGGCGTAGATGTAACGCGCCTCGACCGACTGCGCGAGCACCTCGCCGGTCCGGTCGAGGATGCTGCCCCGCGCGGCCGGCAGGACGACCGTGGTGAGGCGGCTGTCGCGCTGGCGCAGCAACTCCTTCTCTTCCCCCGGCGATTCGACGACCTGGAGCACGACCAGCCGGATCCCGATCATCAAAAACACCACCAGAGCCGCCAACGTCGACAAACGCAGGCGGCGGGTGCTGTTGGCCAGCGGAGGCGGCGGCGTGTTGCGGGCCGGCCGCTTCTTCAGCGGCTGCCGCAACATCCGCGGCTCCGGCAGGCGGGGCTTGGGAACACGGGCGCGCCGGTCGGTTTCCCCGGCCCGGGGCCGTCGGTCAGGCTCGGCCGGGCGATCCGACGGACCGGCGGTGGTCCGGGTGCGCCCGCCGCCTTCGGCGAGTCGCTCGGCGACCGTACGCCCCCGCGGCGTGTACGCCCGAGCAGCCCCGATGCCCCCGCGCCGCCGCCGCTCCTGGTCCCGCTCGTCGCGATCGTCCGGAACGCGGGGTACGCGGGGCGCGCCACGACGGGGGTCCCGCCCCCGGCGCGGCGGCTCGTCAGCGCGCGGCGTCATGTGCGCCCATCCGTTCTGCTCGGTCGGCTGGTGCGACATTGAACGCTAGAACATGATCGATAGCTCACCGTGCTGGACGCGCGGCGAGAAACCTGTGGACTCCCGGCCCGCAACCGAAATGCACCGAACCGACCGAGATGCACCCATGAGTGGGTCGGGCGCGCCCACGCAAAGGGCGAGCGTCGGATGGTCATGCGGGTTCGCGCTCGCCCTGGTTGTCGTCGGTGTCGATCACTGTGAGCCACCGGTGAAGACGCCGGGCGTTGTTTTGAATGAGTTGGTCAGGACGCAACGCGTGCGCCAGACGTCGCCGAGTTACCGTTGCGACGCGGCCGGGAGTAGATGCCCGGCCCGCCCGACCTACCGGGGAGCCCGATGGCCGACGCCGCCGCGCGTTTCGCCCAAGAACTCCGCAGACTGCGTATGGAGCGGGGGCTGTCTTACCGAGCGCTCGCGGAGTTGGCTACCCAGGGCAAGAGCTATCTCGCGGAGCTGGAAAACGGAACGAGACCGCCCAACCCTGCGGTTGCGGCGAACCTCGACCGGGCACTCCGGGCCGGCGGCCGGCTCGTCGCGACGCTGCGTCCGCCGGCCGGCGATGGCACCGATGCCGAGATCGAGGCGCTCGAACTGAGCCGCCGCATCACCGCGTCCGACGTTAGCGGCGAAACCCTTGACCGGCTGGAGCATGCCGCCGACCGCATGGCCATGGCGTATGCGACCACACCGCCCGTGCAACTGCTCCCGCGCGTTCGCCGGCATCTCGACTACGTCGGGTCCTTGGTCGACGCTCGCAAGACCCTCATCCAGCAGCGGCGGTTGCTGGTAGTCGGCGGTTGGCTCTCATTGCTGCGGGCGACCCTCCACATCGACCTGCAGCAGGGTGCCGCGGCCGACGCGTACCTTCGAACCGCGGCCGAGCTGGCCGAGCAGACCGGTCAGCAGGAGATCGCCGCCTGGTGCCTGGAGACCAAGGCCTGGCACGTGTTAACTTCCGGCGACTTCCCGCAGGCGCTGCGGCTGTCGCAGCACGCCCGGGCGATTGCGCCTTCCGGAGGGTCCGCCATCGTGCAGGCAACCGCGCAGGAGGGCCGGGCGTGGGCCCGGATCGGTGATGGGCCGGAAACCAGCCGGGCACTCAACCGGGTCGAGCAGATGGCTGAACACCGGACACCGCCGGAACACCCGGAGCACCACTACCAGTACGACCCTCACAAGGCGCATTCATACGCGGCTACGACGCTCGCGTGGGCAGGCGACCCGGCCGCCGAGACGGTCGCCCGGGAGGTGATCGCCGAGCTGCAGGCCGAGGGCGCCCGTCAGCGCCGCGTCGCCTCGGCCCGGCTCGACCTGGGCCTGGCGTTGCTCGCCGCCGAGAAGCCGGATGAGGCGGCGGCCGAGGCTCAGCAGGCGATCGCCTCAGGCCGGATCGTTCCGTCGAACTGGTGGCGGGCCGCTGAGGTCGTTTCCGGTGTCCGTCGGGCCGGCATCCCCGAGGCCGACGATCTGCGCGAGCTCGCCCGCGTACATCGGCCGGAGCTCACCGCCTGACCGGTGTCCGCAACTTTGCGGACAGGCGGACATCCGGTAGCGGACGTCCGAAGTCTCCCTATCCGGCGAGCGCCCTTGCACGATCAGTTCGAGGGCGGTGCGCTTCCGCAAGTAGCTCGCCGCCCTCCCTGGTCAAGGGAGGCGAGAATGATCGCGGTGCTGGTGGTGGGTCCGAGGGAACTGCCGGACGACGGATTCGTCAGGGTATGGATCGACAGTGGCAGCACGGCCGGCGCGGAGATCCCCGTGCCGGCCGCGAACCTGACTCTCGCCGACGAAGACGACGGTCGGGGGTCGGCGGCGGTCTATGCACTGCACGCACGTCAGTGCTGGAGATGACCGGCGCGCACGTCGAAGAGCGGCCGGGCTGGGCGTGCCGGGCCTGCGGTAGGCCCTGGCCGTGCGAGGCCGCTCGCAAAGAGCTCGCTGCGGCTCTCGACCCCGTGGCGCTGAGGGTACAAATGTGGACGCGGCTGGAGATCGCCGCGCAGGACATGCCGGAAGGGCCGCCTAGCGTGCTGTTCGAGCGCTTTCTTCGGTGGACCGTCGAGCCGGCATCGTGACCTCCGCAGGCCTGCCCGAGTCTGCGGCAGCGACTGACGGCCAGGATCATATGGGTGCCGCCCAGACCGAGCAGCAGCGGGCGGGCAGCCAGATCATGGCGACGCCCAGTGCGGGAATCGTCAGGCCGAGGCTGGTCAGGGTGGCCCGGCCGGATGGTGGCCGGACGTGTTCCTTGGTGTCGACGACCCGGCCGGCGGTGGTGATCGGCAGGGAGTAGTCGCGGTGCCGCCGGGTCTGCACGGTGACGAACAGCGCGTAGAGGGGAGCGAGGCGGCGGCGAAGACGGTGTCGCGGGCCAGGACTGGGTCTTCTCGCCGCCGCCGATCATCAGCGTGACGATGAGGGCGACGTCGATGACGGTGACCGCAACCGGCAGAACCAGCGGGCCGAACGGTTCGCCGACCTTGTGCGCGACGACCCCGGCGTGGTGCACTGCGGCCAGGACGGCTCCGGTGAGGAACAGCGCGACCAGGGCGATCAGGGGCGCCAGCCGGTCGCCGCTACAGGTCAGGACCAGTGCGGCGACGGCGAGAACAGGGACGTAGAGGGTCCAGTGGGCTCCCATCCAGCAACTCGGCCGGAGATCGGCCGTTGGCATCGGAGGGGATCGCGGCGTAGCTTCCGATTAGCCCGTGTGAATGGAAGGACACGTTGACCGCGATCTTCGGGACGACACCGGGGTCACTGGCCGAGCTCGAGGTGATCTCGGAGCTCGGGCGCGGGGCCGACACGGTCGTCTACCGGGTTCGCCGTCGCGGCGCGGAATACACGCTGAAGGTGCTGGCCTCGGCGAATCCGCAGGCGCTGGTGTCGGTACGCCGGGAGGCCGCGCTGATCGGCTCGGTCGGTCACCCGCTGCTTCCGCGGATCTTCGAGGTCGGCCGCACCAACACCGGGCCCTACCTGATCCTGGAATACATCGACGGCTTTCCGCTGTCGCGGATTCTCCGGCAGGGGCCGCTCGACGAGCAGATCCTGGTGCGGCTCGCGATCGACCTGGTCGAGCCGCTCGCCGCCGCGCACCGGGCCGGGCTGGTGCACCGCGACGTCAAACCGGACAACGTGATCGTCGAGCCGGAGGGTGTCGGCCGGCTGATCGATTTCGGGCTGGCGGCCCGGGGCGGCGCCCACGAGGACCGGGTCGCCGGCACGCTGCTCTACAGCGCTCCCGAGCAGACCGGCATGCTCAAGCGGCCGATCGACGGCCGCTCCGATCTATACGCGCTCGGCGTGCTGCTCTACGAATGCGCCACCGGGCAGCTTCCGTACCTGTCGAAGGACGCCGGCGAGCTGATCCGCCTGCACGCGACCGCGCCGATCCCCGACCCCCGGGTGCTCGCCCCCGAGCTCACCGCCACGATGGCCGCGATCATCTCGACGCTGCTGGCCAAGGACCCGGACGACCGCTACCAGAGCGGGGAGGCACTGCTCGCCGACCTGCGCCGGCTGGCCGCCCGGCCCGACGTGGCCTTTCCGGTCGAGGCGGGTCAGCGCGAGGGCCCACCGGTCGGCTCCCAGCGGCTGGTCGGCCGCGACCAGGAGGTGGTCGCGCTGGCGCATCGCTGGCTCCGGGCTCGCGACGGCGGCGGGGGAGCGGTCATCGTCGAGGGCCCGGCCGGTGCCGGCAAGACCCGGCTGGTGCGTGAACTGACGAACGCGGTCGCCTCGGACGGCGATCTCACCCTGTACGGCAAGTGCGTGCCCGACGATCCGGTGCCACTCGCGCCTCTGCGCGGGGCGGTGGAGCGCTACCTGCGTACGGTCAAGGAGTTGCCCGCCGCCGACCGTGACCGGGCGGTCGAGCAGTTGCGCCGCGCCGCCGGGCGCGGCGGCCCTCTCCTGCGGACCCTGTCGCCGCTGTTCGCCGATCTGGTGCCGGCGCCCGAGATCGACGAGCTCAACCGGCACGAGCAGTTCGTCAACGCGGTCGCGGCGTTCCTGCTCGGCCTGGCCGAGGAGTTCCAGGGTGCCGTCCTGCACATCGACGACGTGCAGTGGCTCGACGAGCCGACCCGGCGCGTGCTGCAGCGGATCACCAGCCGGCTGCCGGTCACGCCGCTGCTGGTGATCGCGACGTGCCGCGACGACGCCGGCAACGTGGCCGCGCTCGACCGGTTCGGCGTCGACATGGACGCCACTCTCGACACCCGGGTGCCGCTCGGCGCGCTCGCCCAGGACGCGATGGAGCAGCTGGTCACCGAGCATCTGGGCGCGATCCGGCTGCCGGTCGCGGACATCCGGGAGCTGGCGACGCGGGCCGGGGGCAACCCGTTCACGATCGGGGAATACTCGCGGGCCGTCCTCGACGCGGGCCTGGTCACGCCGTCGTGGGACGGCTGGCAGCTCGACATGGCGGGCCTCGACCGGCTGGAACTATCGGGTGACGCCGTCGACCTGGTGCTGCAGCGGATCGACGGCCTCGGCGAGGAGAGCCGGCGTCTGCTGGCGGCCGGGGCCGCGGGCGGCCGGTGGTTTCCGACCGAGCTGACCGCCGCGGTCTGCGACATCGACCCGCGGCGGGCCCGGGCGCTGCTCGCCGAGGCCGAGTCGCGGCGGCTGGTGACCGCCGTCGGCATCGACGGCTACCGGTTCCTGCACGACCGGATCCGCGAGGCGCTGCTGGTCGGGCTCGACGAGGGCGCCCTGCGCGGCCTGCATCAGCGCATCGCCGAGACCCTCGACGCGGCGGCGCCCCGCGACTCGCGCTACGTCTATGCGATCGCCCGGCACTACGCGCTCGGCGAGACCGCGCGCCGTCCCGACCGGGTCTATGCCAGCGGGTTCGCCGCCGGCAGGCTGGCGCTGGCCGAGCACGCGCCGGTCGAGGCCCACGGTTTCCTCGAGGTGGCCGCGCGTTCGGCCGAGTCCGCCGGCGGCACCCCGCCGCCCGAGTTCTTCCTCGCCCTGGGCACCAGCTGCGCCCGTTCCGGCCGGTTCGCCGAGGCCCAGCAGCACCTGCGCCGGGCGTTGCGGGGCGAGCAGGATCCGTTGCGCCGGGCCGAGATCCTCGCCCAGTCGGCGATGGTGCACAACAGCTCGTGGAATCCGGACCAGGCGTTCGACGCGGTCTGCACCGGGCTCGCCGAGCTGGGCGCGCCGATGCCGCAGGGGTCGTTCCTCCTCGCCCTGACGACGATCGGGTCGGTGCTGCTCGGGCTGGTCATCGGGCGCACCAAGCTGGGCTTCGGCAACGCGCACGGGCGCACCCGCGAGCGTTACCGGCTGGAGGCGGTGCTGTGCGACATCGCGACGTTCGCGCTGTCGATGCGGATGCGCCGGGGCATGCGGGCGATCATGAGCCTGCGGGCCCTGTTCCCGATCAACCGGCTCGGTCCGGGCCGGGAGTACGCCCAGCACATGGCCGGTCTCGGCGTGATCGCCGACGTGGCCGGCCGGCGCAAGATGGCGACCCGGCTGTACGACCGGGCGGCCGCGGTCGCCGCCGACCTGGGCGATCCGGAACTGGTCGCCTACGTCGAGTGGAAGCGGGGCGCGGGCAGCCACCTCAGCGGCCACGACGACGAGGTCCAGGTCTGGAGCCGGGCGCTGATCGAGCACGAGCGGTGGATGGAGCTGGGTGACTATCTCACCGGCGTGTCCACGGTGTGCATGCAGTTCTTCAAGCGCGGCTGCACGGCCGAGGCCGAGGCCTGGTACCGCCGCGGCCGCGCCCGGCTGGGCCCGGGTGTCGAGGCCGAGGGGGCCGCGATCGGCGCGGTGGCGGCGGTCATGGCCGCGCGGCGGGGCCGGGCCGAGGAGGCGGAGGCCCGGATCGACACGATGCGGCGGTTCCTGCGGGCCAACCCGGACAACCCGATGCAGCTGATCAACCTGTACGGCGCGCGGATGGTCGCCCTGATCGAGCGGGGCGAGCTCGGCGAGCCGTTCGAGCAGTTGGCGGCCGAGTTCGCCGAGCTGGGGCTGAAGCCGAAGGCGATGGTTCCCGAGCAGCGCATCTACTACGTCTACGAGGCGCTGGCCCGGCTCGCCCGCTGCCGGTCCGGCGCCGACCGGGCCGCCGCCGAGGCCGCGGTCGACGGGTTGTCCAAGATGGCCGTCACGAAGCCGCTGCGGGCCTTCCACCTGGTCACCCGGGCCGACCTGGAGGTGCTGGACGGCCGCCCCGCCGAGGCGATGCGCACGCTGTCCGGGGTCGAGGTCGAGCTGGTGCCGCTGGACGCGCCCCTGATCGCGTACGAGGCGGCGAGAGTGCGCGCCCGCGCGCTGGCCGCCCTCGACCAGCC
Source organism: Actinoplanes sp. NPDC051411 (assembly GCF_040682075.1). Lineage (NCBI taxonomy): Bacteria > Bacillati > Actinomycetota > Actinomycetes > Micromonosporales > Micromonosporaceae > Actinoplanes > Actinoplanes sp. NPDC051411. Next base: position 24,989 of record NZ_JBFBAD010000026.1, read on the forward strand.
GGCCCCGGCCGCGCAGCAGGCGAAGCTCGCCCAGATGATCGCCATCGAGCAGCAGTGGCCGCAGCGGGCCCGCTGGATCTCGGATGAGTTCCGGGTGAGCGGGCACGCGTCGACCCGGCCCGAGGCCATCGCCCTGAGCAGCGTCTCGGCGGCCCCCGGGACGCCGGACAGCGATCCGGGCCGCTACCAGCGGCGACTCGAGGCGCTGCAGCAGGTCAGCCTGGCCTCGGCGACCGTGCTCGACCCGAGTGCGCTCGTCCGGACGGCGCTCGACGAGACCCTGCGCATCCTGGGCGCGGAACGGGCGTACCTCTTCCTCATCGACCGCGACCGGCAGGAGCTGACCCAGTACGTCGGCCGGGACGCCCAGGGCAAGGACATCCACGAGCTCACCGGCTACAGCACCACGCTCGTCGACCGGGTGGTGCACTCGGGCGAGCCGGTGGTGATGACCGGCAGCGACGAGGGCGTGGCGCTCGGCTCGCACAGCGTGCAGGTGCACGGGCTGCGCAGCGTCATGATCGCGCCCTTGCGGTTCAACGGGCAGCTGCGCGGCGTGGTCTACCTCGACAGCCGCATCGCCAAGGGCGTCTTCACCCGCGACGACGTCGACATCCTGAAGGCGATCACCAACCACATCGCGGTGTCGCTGGAGACCGCCCGCGCGGCCCAGCTCGAGGTCGCGATGCAGACCGCGCGGCGCCAGCGCGACGTGGCCGAGACCCTGCGCGCGGCGATGGCCGACCAGAGCTCGTCGCTCGACCCGGACGAGGTGATGCGGCGGCTGCTGGCCAGCCTCTGCCGTACGCTCGGCGGCGACACGGCCGTCCTGCTGACCCGGGTCGGCCACAGCGGGCTGGTCGTGGCGGCCGCACACGGTGCCGCGGCGCCGGTCGGCACGCCGCTCGCGGCGGTGCCGGCCGACCTGCTCGACGTGACCGGGCCACGGGCGCGCACCGTGTTCCCGGGCGACCGGCCGGCGGTGGGCGGCGTGCTCGGCACCCTGCGGTGCTGGTGGGCGCTGCAGGTCACGCAGGGTGGTGAGCCGTTCGGCTACCTGGCGGTGGGCGCGACCGGCGAGGGTGCCATGACCGAGGCGCAGATCCAGATCGCGGCGGCCATCGCCGGGCAGGGCATGACCGCGTACGAGAACGCGCGCCTGTTCAGCCAGGTCCGCCGGATGGCGACCCTGGACGGGCTCACCGGCCTGTTCAACCGCAACCACTTCTTCGGCGAGGCCGAGCGGCAGCTCAACGCCGCGCGGCGCCAGGTCGCGGCGATCATGGTCGACATCGACCATTTCAAGAGGATCAACGACACCTACGGTCACCCGGTGGGTGACGAGGTGATCCGTACGGTGGCCCGGCGCCTGCGGGAAACCGTCGGCGAAGGTGACGTCCTCGGCCGGTACGGCGGCGAGGAGTTCGCGGTCGTCACCGCGCAGGCGTCGTTGCCCGCGGCCGAGCTGGCCGGGCGGCTGCACCGGGCGGTCTCCGGCAACGCGGTGGCGACCGAGGCCGGCCTGTTGCCGGTCACGATCAGCGTCGGCCTGGCCGGGCCGGGTGACGGCGACCGCGATCTGCGGCAGCTGATGGCGCGGGCCGATGCGGCGCTCTACCAGGCCAAGCAGACCGGCCGGGACCGGGTCTGCGTCGCCCCGTAGCCGATCAGGACGCGGGTTTGAGCACGGTCGAGCCGGGCGGAACGACGAGGAAGACGCGGTTGGAGAGGCGCTCGATGTCGCCGCGCCGGCCGAAGATCGTGCCGGAGACGAAGTCGACCACCCGCGTCGCGTTCTCGACCGTGAGGTCCTCCAGGTTGATGATCACCGGGATGTCGCGGCGGAAGTAGTCGCCGATCTCGTAGCCGATGGCGTAGACCTCTTCGTGCTCGCGGGGCCGCACGATGGCGATCGTGGTCTTCGCCGGCTCGGCGTCCTCATCTCGCGACGGATAGCCGCGCTCGCGCTCGCTTTCTCGGGAGGAGTAGCCGCTCTCCCGGGAGGAACGGCCGCGGCGGGGCCAGCCATCGGCGGCGCTCATGCCCAGGGCCATGACAACCTCCCCCTCCGCCCGAGCACGCTACGCCGACAGCCCGAGGCCGGTCCGCCAACACGCCGCGCGGCGAAGGCCGGGACCATCGGTCCCGGCATCTTTCCGTACGCCGTGTGTGCCGGAGGTCGTCGCGTCAGCTCGGCCCGAGGTGGGTGCGCTCGCCGTCGTGGTCGAGGATGCAGAGCACCTCGGCCGGTTCGCCCGCCGCGCCGAAGGAGTGCGGCACCATCGTCGAGAACTCGGCCGCCTCGCCCGCCCGCACCAGGATCGTGCGCTCGGCCAGGCGCAGCTCGACCGTGCCGGACAGCACGATGAACCAGTCGCGGCCGGGATGCACGCGCAGGTCGGCCGGGACGCGGCGGGTGATCCGCATCTTGGCCACGGTCAGGCCGGCCGGGGAATCCTCGCGGGACAGCATCCACGTGGTGTAGCCGCGGGCCTCGTGGCGGTGCGGGCGGATCACCACGTCCTCGTCGCGGCCCGACTCGACCAACTGGTCGAGGGTGATGCCGAGCGCGCGGGCGATCGGGGCCAGCTGGTCGAGGGCGATCCGCCGGTGGCCGGTCTCGATGCGGCTCAGGGTCGACGGGCTGAGGTAGCTCTGGGCGGCGAGCTCGTCCAGCGACCAGCCGCGCGCCACCCGCAGGCCCCGGATGCGCTGCCGGACCAACGCGTCGAGATCTCCGTCTTGCGTCATACGCAAGATGCTATGTCGCTGACGCAAGCAGGCGCTAGCGTCGTGGCATGGCACACGACCACTCAGCACATCATCACTCCGACGCCCACATGGCCGAGATGCTCGATCTCGACGCCGATGTCCTGAGCGACCACCACGGCGAGGTCATCGCCTGGGCCGGCACGCTCGTCCCCGAGCGGGCCCGCATCGTCGACCTCGGCGCGGGCACCGGCACCGGCACCCTGGCCCTGGCGAAACACCTGCCGGACGCCGAGGTGACCGCCGTCGACATGGATGAGGAACTGCTGGCTCATCTGCGCCGGCACGCCGCCGAGGCCGGCGTCGGCGACCGCGTCCATACGATCCGGGCCGACCTCGACGGCGCCTGGCCCGACCTCGGCCCGGCCGACCTGGTGTGGGCGGCCAAGGCCATGCACCACCTGGCCGGCCCGGCCCGGGCGCTCGCCCAGGTGCGCGACGCGCTGCGTCCCGGCGGCCGCTTCCTCATCACCGAGATCGACTCGTTCCCGCGGTTCCTCACCGACCCGGCCGGCGTCGCCCTGGAGGACCGCCTGCACGCCGCCCAGGCGCGGATGCGGGAGGAGGGCGGCCTGCACATGGGCGTCGACTGGGGCGCCCAGCTGAAGGAGGCCGGCTTCGAACTCGAGGCGGAGCGCCGCTTCGACATCGAGGTGCCCGCCCCGCTGTCACCCCAGGCGCTTCGCTATGCCCAGGTGACGTTCGAGCGGTCCCAGCACATGTTGGCCGACCGGCTTTCGCCCGGCGACCTGGCTGCCCTCGGCTCCGCCACGGCGACTATCGTCCGTGCCAAACGAACGGCCTGGGTCGGGCGCAAGCGCTGAGCATCGAGAACAATCTATGAAATAGCGCAGCGTCATGTTAGCGTCACTCGCGTTCGCCGGGGGTCTCCGCACGGGGGTACGCGTTGTCCGATGTAGTCGCCGAGAAGGCGCCCTCCGCAGTCACGCGTCCCGCCCCGCAGAAACGGTCCTACGAGTGGACTTTCGCGACCGCCGGCTCGGTCCTTCTCGCGATCGCGATGGTCTGGCTGATCCCGCCGTACGCGAGTGATCTCCTCAGCGGCGGCGTCAAGCCCGCGACCATCGCCGACCCGGCCCACACCATCATCGGCGACGGCGGCGACTCGACCGCGCAGGCGTGGCTGATCGGCTGGGACGGGCACTCGCTGCTGCACGGCTTCCAGGGGCTCTGGGCGACCAACGCCTTCTACCCCGACCGCTACGCCCTGGCCCTCAACGACAGCCTCTTCGGCTACGTCCCGGCCGGGCTGATCGGCAACGGAGTGGTGGCCGCGGTCCTGCGCTACAACATCATCTTCGTGTTGGCGTTCGCGCTGGCCTTCCTCGGCGGCTACGCCCTGCTGCGCCAGCTCGGCGCCAACCCCGTCGCGGGCGCGCTGGCCGGAGCCGCCCTCGCCTACGCGCCCTGGCGGTACGGCCACGTCGCCCACCTCAACATCCTCTCCACCGGCGGCATCACGCTGGCCTTCGCGATGCTCGCCCGCGGCCACGGATGGTCGCTGACGAAGGGTTTCCAGCGCGACCGGGTTCGGCCCGGCTGGGCGGTGGCCGGCTGGCTGGTCGCGGCCTGGCAGGTGAGCCTGGGATTCGCGGTCGGGCTCGGCTTCGTCTACCTGCTCGCCGTCGCCTTCCTCTGCGGGCTCGTCGGCTGGCTGATCCGCGGACGCCCGGCCCTCGGCCGCCGGCTGATCATCGGAGACCTCGCCGGCGGCGCCGTCTTCGCGGCGGTCACCCTCTACTTCGCGTACGCCTACCAGCAGATCCGCAACCTTTATCCGAACGTGGTCCGGTCGTGGGACTACGTCGCCGCGTTCTCCCCGAAGCCCCGCGGCCTGCTCGTGTCGCCCGCGTTCTCGCTGTTGTGGGGCGACCGGCACGAGGACGCCCGCGCCGCGCTCGGCAACGCGCCCAACGAGAAGGCCCTGCTCTGCGGGTACGCGCTCTACCTGCTCGCGTTCATCGGCCTGTTCGTCTCGGCGTGGACGCTGCGCCAACGGCTCCTGCTGCTCGGCGGGACGATCGTCGGGGTGCTGTTCGCGCTCGGCACCAACGGCCCCACCTACCGGCTGCTCTACCTCTACGTGCCCGGATTCGACGGCAGCCGCACCCCCGGCCGGCTGATCCTGTGGCCGACGATCCTGCTGGCCGTCCTCGCGGCCGGTTTCGTCACCGAGCTCGCGCGGACCGCCCGCGAGGCCACGCTGCCGCAGTGGTCGGCCGCCGCCGCCCGGGCGATGACCGTCCCGCTGCTGATCCTGGTGCTGGCCGAGGGCATGCCCGACATGGCCCACGTGGCCACCCCGGTCGAGCCGGCCGCCATGAAGGCCGCCCCGGCGCCGATGATGGTGCTGCCGTCCGACGACGGCGTCGACAGCAACGTCATGCTGTGGTCGACCGACGGGTTCCCCACGATGGTCAACGGGGTCGCCAGCTTTACGACGCCCAACCACCAGGCGATCCGGGACGTGATGCAGTCGTTCCCGAGCCAGCCGAGCCTCGACCTGCTGCGCCAGTGGGGCATCCGCAGCGTCGTGGTGGTGCGCGACCGGGTGGCCGGCACGCCGTACGAGGCGACCGTCAACGCGCAGGCCGTGCCCGGGGTCACCCGTCAGGACATCGGCCCCGACGTGCTTTTCACCCTCGGCAACTGACTTGCCATTGGGCGGCGAGTTTGTCGAACGTGGTCGCGACGCCGCGGTTGCGTTTGAGTCGGTTGATGCCGCACTCGAGGGCGTGGCGTTGTTTGTAGTTCTGATCCCGCGTGAGCGCAGGTGCGCCCGGTTGGCTTTTGAGATGTGGTGGTCAACCCGCCCGGCGATCGGCCGAGCGCGTGGTCGGCGGGTTCGTCGTGGATCCCGGCCGGGCGATTCTTTCTGCAGATGTCCGTCGCGGCGGGCCCCGGCGGCGTGCTGGTGAGCGCGGCTGGTCGTGGAATCGATGCTGACGTCGCAGGTGGTCCGGCCGGCAGCGTCGGCTTTGCGTCGCGGCCAGGTTCTTGTCGCAGGTGCTATCACGCTGCCGGCGGCGAAACACGCCGTAGATGGTGGCCAGGGCGTGTATTCGGCCGGGATGTCACGCCAGGGTGAGCCGATCCGGATCCGCCCGCGGATCCCGTCGATGAGCTGCCGTCTTGTCCATTTCGGCGGACGACCCCGCCCCGGCGCAGCAGGCAGCAGCGGCTCCAGCCGGGCGTACCAGGTACCGCCGACCTCGTCAGCTATCGATCACCGCCACGCCGCGATCTCAACCCGGCGACCCCACATCGTTTAGGAAACGCGCCCTAGTTCGGCAGGAGCTGGGCGGTGCCGAGGCCGAAGGTGCGGCGGGTGCGGAGCTGAGCCGTGGCGGCGTCGGCGCTGGCCCGCAGCCGGGCGGCCTCGGCGTCGAGGGCGCCGGCGCCGTCGTCGGTGAGCCGGTAATAGCGGCGGTTGCGGCCGTCGACGGTCTCCTCGCGATCGGGCTCGACCAGTCCTTCGGCGACGAGACGGTCGAGGGCCGCGTAGAGGGTGCCGGCCTGCAGGCGGACGCGGCCGTCGGACAGCTGGCCGGCCTGCTGGATGATGCCGTAGCCGTGCAGCGGGGCGGCGGTGAGAGCGGTCAGGATCCAGAAGGTGGGTTCGCGCATCGGAGCGGCCATTCCTCAAAGGTAGAGATGATCTCAGCCGGCCTGCTGGGGCACCCGGTGGACGGCCACCACGCCGGGCATGCCCTGGACTTCCTGCAGCAGGGCGGGATAGTCGGCCGGCACATCGAGTTCGAACGTGAAGAAGTAGGGCAGGGTCGCGACCGACGCGGCCGGGACCGTCGCGCCCCGGCAGTAGTCGTCGCGGAAGGCGGCCGATCCGGGATCCCAGACCAGGTCGCCGTCGCCGCCGGCCCAGCTGCGCCGCATGGCGGCCGTGATCAGGGCGCGTTGGTGCGGGGTGGACGCGGGATCGACGTAAACGTGTACGGACCTGCTGTCGCGCACCTCGCCGCCGGGCCGTTCCGGCGGTGGGCCGGGCGCCGGATGGCACGGCGGCGCCGCCAGCGGCTTGTCGAACGCGTGCGGCAGCACTGTCGCGGCCACCACGCCGACCGCGATCAGGGCGACCCCGGCGGTCGCGACCCGGGGGTGGCGGCCCAGGAACCGCAGGCCGCGGCCGATGTCCGGGCCGGCCGCGCCGGCGACCAGCAGACCACCCAGGATCAGGGGCAGCGGAAGCCAGCCGTACCCGTTCTCCAGCCCGGCCCACCACGGGGCCTCGCCGGGCGTATCGGGAACCGGGAACAGCAGCATCGTCGGCAGGAACAGGAACAGCATGAACCCCGTGACGATCCCCGGCAGTGGCCCCGGGATGCCGAAGGTGCTGAACCGGCGGCTCGCCCACGCCGCCACCAGCCACGCCAGGGCGAATCCGAGCAGGGCGGCCGGCCAGCTGAAGAGGCCGAGCCACGCCGGCTCCGAGCGGCGCAGGGTCAGGGTGGAGCCGCCGTCGTTGTCGTAGTCGGGCATGCCCGAATAGAGGTCACCCTCGAAGCCGAGCACCAGTCCCGGCCGGTCGGCCCAGAACGTCACGCTGCTGTCCTGACCGCCGTCGACCATGTCTTCCGGGGCCTGATAGCGATAGTCGTGGATCTGCCAGCCGGCGGCGGCCAACCGCTCCCGGGCGCCGGCCGCATAGCCGGTCAGGTCGCGGGTCGCGCCGGTGTGGCGCAGCCAGTAAGTCGCATGGCCGTATTCGACGCCCTCGCCGTCGCTCTGTGGAACGATGACGGCCGGATCGCCGCCGCCCCACACCTTCAGCCCCGGGAAGACCGTGCCGGTGACCTCGGCGGCGGTGGCGGCGCTCGGCACCGGCGACGCGAACTCCCAGCCCAGGCGACTCCCGGCCGCGCCGCCGAAATAGGCACCGACCAGCCCGGCCAGAAACACCAGGACGACGACCGCCCGGCCGCGCGGATAACCCATGCGGGCACGCAGGCCGTGGCGGATCAGATTGACGCTCTCCCTTACGGTGGGCCGGCGCCGGCCGGGCGAAGCCGCCTCGAGCAGGGTGTCGAGCAGCTCGTCGCGCCGCGGGCCACGCGGATAGAAGCGAAGGAGCCGCCGATAGGCGCGACCGAGGGCATCGGACATGACGGCCAATATAGAGATGATCTTTATATGGCGTCAACACGAGCGGGCCGCCGCGCTAGACCTCGTGCTGCTGGACCACGCGGTCGACGCGGCGGTCGGGAACGACCCAGAAGACCGCGACGCAGGCGTAGCAGACCATGGCGACGGTCGCCCCGATGTGGGGGATCAAAAGGGCGCTCAGGACGCCGAGCACGTTTCCGGCCGTGGAGATTTTGCCCTTCAGGTCGTTGCCGACCGCCTCGTGGAGCGGGGAGTCCGGGCCCTGCTGCCGGATGATGACGGTCTGGAGGATGACGTAGGCCACGCCGGCCGCGAGCAGGTTGAGCCCGTACACCACGACCGGGGTCCGGGCGAAGTGTGACTCCTCGACCCAGACCGTGGTGAACGGGAACAGCGACAGGAAGAACAGCAGGCCCAGGTTGGCCCAGAGCACGCTGCCCCGGATCGTGCGCACCAGATGGAACATGTGGTGGTGGTTGTTCCAGTAGATGCCGACGTAGACGAAGCTCAGCAGGTAGGTGAGCAGCCCGACGCCGCTGGTGTGCACCAGGTCCGACAGCTGGTGGCCGGAAGGTGGCTTCAACTCCAGGACCATGATCGTGATGATGATGGCCAGCACGCCATCGCTGAACGCTTCGAGCCGACTCGTCCGCATGAACAGCATGACCGGGTGGCTCAGCCGTTTGTGACACCGCCCAGCTGCGGCCATCGCTGAGCGACCGCCGACAGGGACGCGGCGGAGGCCGTGGCCACCGGCGGGAAGGAGTCGAGCCTGTCGTAGGGCGTGCACGCGTCGATCAGCACCCGGCTGTTGTAGCGGGGCCCGCCCGTGTAGAGCGGATCGACCCGGCTGCCCCAGGTCTGCCGCATGATCTCGATGTCGGTGCCCGGGTCGCAGCGGGTCGACGCGGCCCACATCACCTCGTCCAGCCGCCGCGGGTTGATGTCGGCGTCGACCGTGATGACGATGCGGTTCATGTAGGCCGCGCTCGGGTGCTGGGCCGCCAGATAGCCTGCCTGCCGCGAATGTCCCGCGTACTGCTGGTCCAGCGACACGATGATCAGGGAGCGCCCGCCGCCCGCCTCGTGTGCCCAGACTCCGCGCAGCCCGGGCAGCCCGGTCGCCGCCAGCGCGTCGGTGATCATCGCCGATTTCATCACCGATCGCATGTAGGAGTAGTCGTGCGGGGGCTTTCCCGGCGGCGCCCCGAGCAGGATCGGGTCGTCGCGGAAATACAGCCGCGTCGGGCGCAGATTGAGCACCTGCGTCACCCCGCCCGAGTAGTAGCCGGTCCATTCGCCGAACGGACCCTCGGGCCGGGTATCGCCCGGCTCCAGCCAGCCCTCGATGACGATCTCGCTCTCGGCCGGGAACGGCAGCCCGGTCTCCTCGCCGACGACCACGCCGACCGGCTCCCCGAGAATCGCCCCGGCATAGTCCAGTTCGGACACTCCGCGCGGCACCTCGGTGCCGGCCACGATCAGGAAGACCGGATGGTGGCCCAGGCTCACTGCCACCGGCGCCCGCTTTTCGCGGGCAAACCATTCCCGTACGTGCTGGGCACCGTGCTTGCCCTGCTCGATGTTGATGGTCGCGCTCGCCCCGTCGTCCTGCACCTGCATCCGGTAGGCGCCCACGTTGAGGGATCCGGTCGAGGGGTCGCGGGTGATGACCGCGCAGCCGGTCCCGATGTAGCGGCCGCCGTCCTCCTCGTGCCACAGCGGGGACGGGAACCGTTCCAGGTCGATGCCGCCGCGCATCACGTTGGCCAGCACCGGCGCGTCGGTGGCGGTGACCGGCGCGAAGTCGGGCACCGCGGCGAGCCACTGCGCCGGCAGCCCGCGCAGCCGGCTGAGCAGCGCCGCGTCGTCCAAGCCGGAGCCGAGTCCGAGCGTGAGCCCGAGCGACGCCGGCCCGGCCATGCTTCCGGTCAGCACGCGGTAGCCCGGCGGGTAGCCCTTGATGTCGTCGAACAGCAGCGCCGCCGGGGTGTCGCGGCGATAGTTGAGCTGGCTGGCCGCCCCGATCTCGAGGTCGCGGTCGGCCCCGTCGAGCCGCAGCAGCAGCCCGGCGCCGGAGGCCTGGGAAAGCCAGGTTCGCAGGTCGTACCGAGACAATTCAGCCTCCCGCTCGGCTGCCCGACCAGTGGGTCAGGCGGCGTTCCAGATAGCCGACGGCCCGGGTCAGGATCAGGGCGACCACCGCCATGATCACGATGCCGGCCATCGCCTGGGTCATGTCGAAGTTGGCGGTCGCGGTCTGCACGAAGTAGCCGAGGCCGCCGCTGGCCAGGAACAGTTCGGCGACGATCGCGCCGACCAGCGCCCGGGCCAGGGCCAGCCGCACCCCGGTGAGGATGAACGGCAGCGCCGCCGGCAGCGCGACCGCCCGCATGAAGAAGACGCGCCCGGCGCAGAACGCGGTCGCGACCCGCACGAAGTCGCGGTCGAGGTGGCGTACGCCGGCGATCGTGTTGATGACCAGCGGGAGGATGCCCGCCCAGACCACCAGCAGCACCCGCGAGGTGTTCCCGATGCCGAACCAGAAGATGATGATCGGCAGGAACATCACGTACGGCACCGCATTGAGCACGTTGATGATCGGCTGGGCCATCTCGTCGAGCCAGCGCAGCCGGCCGAGCAGGATGCCGATCGGGATGCCGGCGACGATCGCGATGCCCAGCCCGAGCCCGAACTCGATGCCGGTCAGCCGCAGCGGCGTCCAGATCTCGCCGGTGCCGAAGACGTGCCCCTCGGCCTTGGCGATGTCCCACGGCGTGCTGCTGATGCTCCGGTTGACGATCCCGGTGACGCCGCAGACCTGCCAGGCCGCGATCAGCGCCAGGATGCCGGCCGCGCCGAGCAGAAGCGACCGGCGCCGCCGCAGGAACGCGCGGGCGCTCGGCACCGGGACCACGGACGCGACGGCGGCGGTCATGACGCCGCCAGCCCGGCGAGGACGCGGTCACCGATCGCGGTGAATTCGGGCGAGCGCTTCCACTCCGGGGCCCGGGGCCGGGGCGCGTCGACCCGGATGTCGGCCCGGATGGTCGCCGGCGAGGGGGAGAAGACCAGGATCCGGTCGGCCAGGAAGACGGCCTCACCCACGTCGTGGGTGACGAAGACGGCCGTACGCCGGACGGCCGCACCCTCCGCCTGCCACACCCGTACGAGCTCGTTCTGCATGACCTCGCGCGTCTGGGCGTCGAGCGCGCCGAACGGTTCGTCGAGCAGCAGCACGCTCGGGTCGGTGACCAGCGCGCGGGCCAGGTTGACCCGCTGCTTCATGCCGCCCGACAGCTCGTGCGGGAACTTGCGTTCGGCCTTCTCCAGGCCGACCAGCCGGATCATCTCGCGGGCCCGGGCCTTCCCGGCCGCGTCGAGGCGCCGCTGGGCCTGCAGACCGAACTCCACATTGGCCACCACGTCACGCCACGGATAGAGGGAGGCGTTCTGGAAGACCAGCGACCGGTCGGTGCCCGGCCCGCGCAGTTCGCGCCCGGCCAGCCGGATCGTGCCGTCGTGCACCGGAACCAGGCCGGCCAGGGCTTCGAGCAGGGTCGTCTTGCCGCAGCCGCTCGGCCCGACGATCACCACGAATTCGCCCCGGGCCACGGTGAAGTCGAGGTCGTGCACGGCCAGCAGGATCTCGCCGGTCCGCGACGACGGGTGCCCGAGCGCGACGTGCGACACCTCCAGCGCCTCCGACGTGGTGCCGGCGGGCGGCGGAGGCTGCGGACGGAACAGGGTTCGCATGGCTCTCCTCACGCGCTGAATCAGCTGCTACTGGGCATGCCGCTCGGATACAGCCGGGGAAGGGTGTCCTTGACCGATGCGGCGTACGAGTTGTCGATGTACGACGTGACGTCGGCCGGCGCCTTGGTCTTCGCCTTGGCGGCGGCCTGGGTGAACGCGTCCTGGATGATGTCGGTCGGCACCGAGGGGTCGGTGGCCCAGACCTGGTTGAAGAAGTTCCACGAATACTCGGCGAGGCCGGGGTCGCTGTTGCCGCTGTACTTCTCGATGATCTGGATCGCGCCCTGCTTGTTGTTGTGCAGATAGGACAGGCTCTCCGCCTCGGCCGCGACGAACCTGGTGACGGCATCCTTGTTCTTGCCCAGGAAGGCGTCGGTGGCGGTGAAGGCGCCGAGCGCGAACGGCAGGTCGGAGAGCGCGGTCAGCCGGTGGTAGCCCCGGCTGCGGGTCTGGGTGCCGTTCGGGGGCTGGGTGAGGATCGCCTGCACGGCGTTGCTCTCCAGGGCCGAGATCTCCCCGGGCACGCTCTTGACGAACGCCGCGGTCACGTCGTCGCGGGTCAGCCCGGCCTGGGCGAGCAGCGCGGTGAGCCCGAAGTCGCCCTCGGAGCCGGGCGCGGTCAGCGCCACCTTCCTGCCTTTCAGAGCGGCCACCGAGGTGATCGACGGGCTGGCCCACATCTCGAGGTTGTAGTGCCCCTGCGACAGTGCGAAGAAGTGGAACTTCTGCCCCTTCATGATGGCCGCCGCGGTGCTGCTGGCCGGCCCGACCCCGATCTGCACACTGCCCGAGAGCAGCGACGGCACCAGCTGGGTGGCCTCGGGCAGATGTTTCAGGGTGACGTTGAGCCCGTGCTTCTTGAAGATCCCCTGGGTCACACCGGCCTCGAGGTCGCTGTAGCCGGCGCCCGGGGAGGTGTCGGCGACGGTCAGGTTGATGAGACCACCGCTCGCGGTGGCGGTCGAGGCCGCGTTGTGCGCCGAACAGCCGGACAGGGTGAGGGCCGCGACGAGCACGGCCGCGCTACGCATTCGCATGTGTTCCCCCACGTGAAGTTCGATGTAGGTATGCGGTCGCGACCAGGGAGAGCGCCACCGAAACGACGAGCGGCTGGCCGACGACCAGCGCCAGCCATCCGGGCAGCGAGGCGGTCACCGCGGGCGGGGTGAGCAGCAGGCCGATCGCGATGATCACCGGGAGGCCGGCCGCCAGCATGGCGTCCTGGTTCCAGCGCACCCGCCCGAGCACCTGGAGCCCGTTGGCAAATATAAGTCCGAACAGGACAGTTGTGGCACCCGACAGCACAGGCTGAGGAATTGCGACAAGTAGGGCGTCGAAGTAGCCGAAACCGCCCAGCACGACGAGGATCACGCCGGTGGTGAGGGTGACCCAGCGCGACGCCACCCGGGTCACCTTGAGCAGCCCGACGTTGGCCGGGTAGGCCATCGCCGACATCCCGCCCAGCAACGCCCCCGCGGTGCTGCCGAGCAACTCGCCGAAGACACCCTGGGCGCTGCGTTCCGGTGGCAGCGGCTCCCCGGTCCAGTCGGCGACGATCCGATAGGTGGCCAGAGACTCCGAGACGGCCGGAAACCAGGCGATCAGGAAGATGATGACCGAGACGCCGTCGACGCCGAAGCCGAACGGCATCCAGCGCAGCCCGACGAACGCGCTCGCGTGCGCGACGTTGCCCCAGTGGGTGGTCGCGACGAGCGTGTAGACGACCGCCCCGGCGATCACGCCCCAGAGCATCGCCCCCCGCCGCAGCAGCCGGATCGGGCTGCGCATGCACGTCACGACCACAGCCAGCGCGAGCACCGCGCAGCCGAGGTTGACCCAGGGGAACGCGGGACCGTCGGCCGCGGTCCCGAAGTAGGCCGGCAGCACGATCGTGCCGAGCTGGGCCGAGATGATCAGCAGGATCACGCCGGTGACGATCGGCGAGCCGACCCGCCCGGCGAGCCGGGCCACCGCACCCCAGCGGCGCAGCGGAATCGCCAGCACGCACCAGATCAGCGACGCGACGATCAGCGATCCGTAGGCCTTGGCCAGCCCGACGTGGTGTCCGACGCTGAGCAGCGCGGCGAAGATGCCGGCGAACGGCGCCTGCACGATCGGCAGCCGCAGCAGCCCGACCGCCTGCAGGACCACGACCACGCCCGAGGTGATGAAGGTGATGCCGTACAGATAGCCCGTGTCGTGCCCGGTCAGACCGAACGACCGTCCGAACAGGGCCGGGAACAGCAGCAGCCCGGCCAGCCCGAGGATGTGCTGGAAGCCGAGGCCGAGCAGGGTGGCCACGCCGACCCGCTCGTCGACGCCGACCTCGATCGGTTGCTCGGCGGTTATCTCGTCGGCGACCTCTTCCTGGGTGGTCACCGTGACCGCCGGCCGAGCCAGAAGGCGATGGCCACGATCGCGGCCCCGCCGGCGACGAGCGCCGGAACCAGGACCCGGCGGACTCCGGCTGCCTGCAGCAGGTCCAGGCTTTCTTCCGTACGCGGGTGAGCCGTCACCGAACCCGGCGCCGTCCCCGCCTTCTGGGCCGCCGCGTTCAGTTGGCCCTCTGGTGTTTGGGGCGCCTTGAGCCGCTCGGCGAGGTTGGCCGCGAACTGGCCGATGATGCGCTCGCTGACGTCGGCCATCACGCCCCGGCCGAACTGGGCCGGCTTGCCGGTGACCCGCAGGTCGGTGACCACGGTGATCCCGGTGCCGTCGGCGGCCGGCTCCATCGACGCCGTGATCCTCGCCCCGGCCGTGCCGCCGCCCCGCGCCTCCTTGGCCTTGGCGTCCAGCACGACCCGGTGCTTCTCCTCGTCCCTCTCCAGGAACGTGACCGTGCCCCGGTAGGTGAGCGCGATCGGCCCGAGCTTGACCCGCACCTGGCCGAGCACCTCGTCGCCCCGGACCTCGTCGACGGAGGCGCCCGGCATGCACGGCGCGAGCGCCCGCACGTCGAGCATGAGCCGCCAGGCGTCGTCGATCCCGGCCGGCACGGTGAACGCGTTACGCAGTTCCATCTAGTGGCCTTCCGTTCGCGCGCGCCGGATGGCGGCGACGATCTTGGGCGGGGTGACCGGCATGTCGGTGATGCGCGGTGAACCGAGTGGGCGCAGCGCGTCCTCGACCGCGTTGGCGATCGCGGCCGGCGCCGGAATCGTGCCGCCCTCGCCCGCCCCCTTGGCGCCGAGCGGGTTGAGCGGGCTCGGCGACTGGATGTGGAACAGCTCGACCGGCGGCACCTCGAGCGCCGAGGCGAGCGCGAAGTCGAGGTAGCTGGTGGTCTGCGGCTGGGCCGCCTCGTCGTAGAACTGCTCCTCGTACATGGCGTTGCCGATGCCGTGCGCGAAGCCGCCCAGCACCTGGCCGTCGACCAGCATCGGGTTGATGACGGTCCCGCAGTCGTGCCCGATCACGTACTTGTCGATGCTGACCTGCCCGGTCTCCGGGTCGACCTCGAGCACCACCCCGTGCGCGCCGCTCGCGTAGGCCGCCCGCTCGGGCGCGAAATAGGACGAGGTCTCGAGGCCGGCCGGCACACCGCGCAGCATCGTGATGCCGTGCCGGCCGACGTTGGCCACCTGGCTGACCTCGCGCAGGGTGACCGACCTCGACGGGTCGTCGCGCGGCCCGACCCGGTCGTCGGCGAACGCCATCTCGGTGCCAACGGGGACCTTCAGCATCACGGTGGCCGCGGTGAAGATGAGGTCGCGCAACTCCTCGGCCGCCTGGTGCACGGCCGGCCCGGCGGTCGCGGTGATGCGGGAGGCGAAAGTGCCCTGCCCGAACGGGATCCGCCCGGTGTCGCCGGTGGTGACCCGGATGTGCGGCATGGCCAGGCCCATGGCGTCCGAGGCGATCTGGGCGTAGACGGTCTCGTAGCCCTGTCCCTGTGGCGCGGCGGCCAAGGTGAGCAGCACCTCGCCGCCGTTGGTCAGTCGCGCCTTGGCTCCCTCGTACGGTCCGAGGCCGCAACCCTCGACGTAGCAGGCGATGCCGATGCCGAGAAAGCGCCCTTCGGCGCGCATCTCGGCCTGCCGGGCCCGCTGGTCGTCGTAGCCGAGCCGCTCCCGCACCCCGGCCAGCAGCCGGGGGAAGTCGCCGCTGTCGTAGGTGAGCGGGCTGCCGTCGCGGAAGATGAGCCCGACCCGGTAGGGCATCTCCTCGGGCTGGATCAGGTTGCGCCGCCGCACCTCGGCCGGGTCGAGGCCGAGCCTCTCGGCGACCCGGTCCATCATCCGCTCCATCGCCGCGACCGCCTGCGGGCGGCCCGCGCCGCGCACCGAACTGGTCGGGACCATGTTGGTGTAGCAGGAGTACAGCTCGGTGTGGATGTTCGGGATCTTGTACTGCCCGGGGACCGTGGTCAGCGTGATCATCGGGACCTGGAGCCCGGCGACGTACGCACCCTGGTCGTGCTCGAAGACGTCGTGCAGCCCCAGGAGCAAGCCGTCGTCGTCGAACGCGACCCGGATCCGGTGGGTCTGGGTGCGCTCCATCATCGCGCTGACGAAGTTCTCGCGGCGGTCCTCGACCCACTTCACCGGCACCCGCAGCTGCATCGCGACCCACGGCACGACCGCTTCCTCGCCGTAGAACTGCGCCTTGGGCCCGAATCCGCCGCCGACGTCGGGCGGGGCGATCAGCCGGACGTCGTCCTCCGGCATGTCGTAGAGGTTGGCCAGCGCGTTGCGGGCGTAGTGCGGCGCCTGCGTCGAGTCCCAGACCACCAGTTGCCGGGTCACGGTGTCGTAGCGGGCGGCCACGGCCCGGCACTCCATCGAGTGCCCGCCCCCGCGGGTGATCCGGTAGGTCTCCTCGAGCACGTGCGGCGCGACCGCGAACGCGGTCGCGGGGTCGCCGGCCTCCTGGACGACGTGCACCGCGATGTTGTCGCGGGCGCCCGCGTGGACCAGCGGCGCACCCGGCGCGAGCGCGGCGGCGGTGGACGCGATCGCCGGCAGCACCTCGTAGTCGACCTCGATGAGCTCGACCGCGTCCTCGGCGATGTAGCGGTTCTCGGCGACCACGACCGCGACCGGCTCACCCACGTAGTGCACGGCGTCGAGGGCCATCGGGAGCCGGGGGAAGTCCTGCAGCTTGGGGTGGGCGACCTTGGCCGGCAGCGGTTTCATCATCGGCCGGATGTCCTCGCCGGTGAAGATGCCGATGACGCCGGGCACCCGGCGGGCGGCGGTGACGTCGATGCCGAGGATGCGGGCGTGGCCGTGCGCGCTGCGCAGGAAGGCCGCCTCGTAGGCGTCGGACATGTCGAGGTCGTCGAGGAAGCGGCCCTGCCCGAGCAGCAGCCGCTTGTCCTCCCGGCGGGCGACCCGCGTGCCGACCATCTTCTGGCCGGTGGCCTCGCGCACGGTGTCCATCACGCGCCTCCCATCGGATCGGCGGTCGGCGGCATCGGCTCGGTCTCCTCCACCGGTTCCTCCTCGGCCGGCCGGGGCGAGGGCGAGGCGGTGCCGGAGACCTCGAGGACGGCCCGGACCATGCCGGCGTAGCCGGTGCAGCGGCAGATGTTGCCGCTGAGCACCTCACGCGCCTCGGCCTCGGTGCTGACCGGGCCGTCCCGCAACGCCGCGGTCAGGGTCATCAGGAAGCCGGACGTGCAGAATCCACATTGGAGAGCGTGGTTGCGGTGGAACGCCTCCTGAAGAGGGTTCAGCCGGTCGCCGTCGGCCAGGCCCTCGATCGTCTCCAGGCGGTGCCCGTCGGCCTGCACCGCCAGCATGAGACAGGAGCGGACGGCCGCGCCGTCGACCAGGATCGTGCACGCGCCGCAGACGCCGTGCTCGCAGCCGAGATGGGTGCCGGTCAGGCCGAGGCGGTGCCGCACGAAGTCGGCCAGGGTCGTGCGCACGTCGGTCTCGGCGCAACGGCGCTCGCCGTTGACGGTCACGGTGACTTCAGGCATGGGGCCGTCCCTTCGCGAGCGCGGCCGCCAGTCCCCGGCGGACCAGGGTGGCGGCCAGACCCCGCCGGTACTCGGCGTCGGCGTGCACGTCGCCGGTCGGGTCGATGTCGGCGTACGCCCGGTCGCGCGCGGCGGCCAGGACGTCGTCCCCGCCGCCGGATCCGGTGACGATGTCCTCGACCGAGGTGAGACGCCGGGGAGTGGCCGCCACTCCGGCGACGACCACGCGCGTACGGGAAATGGCGTTGCCCTCGCCCAGGGTGACGCTGACCGCGGCCCCGGCCAGGCAGAAGTCGCCTTTGCGCAGCGCGAACTCGGTGAAGGCCGAGAAGGTCCGCGGCGGCGGATCGTCGAACTCGACCGAGAGCAGAAGCTCGTCCGGCCGGACCGCGGTCGTCAGGTGGAAGAGGAAGAACTCGGCGGCCGGTACGGTGCGGATGTCGTCGGCCGACAGCAACGTCATCCGGGCGTCCAGCGCGAGCATGACGCTGGGGAGTTCGGCCGCCGCGTCGCCGTGGGCGAGGCTGCCGCAGATGGTGCCCCGGTTGCGGATCTGGGCGTGCGCGACCTGACCGAGGGCCTCGGTGAGCAGCGGCGCCGACCCGGCCATCTCCCGCGAGAGCTCGATCTGCCGCTGTCGCACCAGCGCCGGGATCCGCCAGCCGTGCCCGGTGCGCTCGGGCTCGCCGAGGCCGGGCAGCCGGTTGATGTCGACCAGGTGGCCGGGCGCGGCGAGCCGGAAGTTGAGCAGCGGCATCAGGCTCTGGCCACCCGCGAGCACCTTGGCGTCCTCGGCGTGCTCGCGCAGCACCGTCGTCGCCTCCTCCAAGGTGGCCGGAGCGTGATAGGCGAAACGTGGGGGTTTCAAGCGGCCTCCCGCATGAGCTGGGTGACCCGGCCGGCGAGGTCCGGCTTCTCGATCAGGGAGAGGTGGCGCAGGCCGGGCAACACCTCGGCCCGGCCGGTCCGCACGTGGTCGGCGATCGCGGCACCCATCGCCGGGGGAGTGGCGTAGTCCTCGACGCCGGTGAGCACCAGCGTCGGCGCGGTGATCTTCTCCAGGAGGGGGCGGGCGTCGAGGCCGCCGAGCGCGCGGCAGGCCTCGCCGTGAGCGGCGCTGTCGGTGGCCAGGAAGGCGTCGACGACCCGGTCGACCGCGGACTCGCCCCGGCGGCGGAAATGCTCGGTGAACCAGCGTTCCAGCTGGAAGGAGAGTTGCTGTTCGCGCGGGGTGTGGACCGCGCCGGCCGCTCGCTCGGCCCACTTCGTGGGGGCGTCCGGGCCGTACCAGGCGGTGGTGTCGGCCAGGAACAGCGAGCGGACCCGGCCGGGATGGCGGCCGGCGAAGGTGACGGCGGTGCTGCCACCCATCGACAGCCCGACCAGGTGCGCCTCGGCGATGTCGAGGGCGTCGAGGAGGCGTCCCAGGTCGTCGGCGAGGTCGTCGACGCTGAACGCGAGGCCGTCCCAGGGGCTGTTGCCGTGGCCGCGGGCGTCGGGGGCGATGACGTCGGCCTCCCCGCTCAGCCGGTCGGCGAACTCGCCCCACACCGAGCCGCTGAGCGCCAGCGGGTGCAGGAGGACGACCGGTTCCCCTTGTCCGTAGCGGCGGTAGCTAAGCATGGCCGGCCTCCGCCGACTGCGGTTCCGCGCGGCCGGCCGGGAGCGCGAAGACTCCGGCGGCGTTGCCGCCCAGCACCGCGGCGGTCGCCTCCTCGCCCAGCCCGGCCGACCGCACCGTGCCGACCGGGTCGGGGTCGCCGAGCGGGAACGGGTGGTCGGAGCCGAGCAGTACCCGGTCGGCGCCGGCCACCGACGCCAGGAAGGCGATCGCCTCCGGCGCCATCGCGACCGTGTCGAAGTGCAGATCGCCGAGATAGTCGGAGGGCCGGTCGCGGGCGATGCGATGGCCGGCCAGCTTGTCGGCCCGGTGGCCGCCGTCGAGCCGGCGCGCCTGGTAGGGCAGGAAACCGCCGCCGTGCACCAGGATCAGCCGCAGGCCGGGGTGCCGGTCGAGCACCCCGCTCAGCAGCAGGCGA
This sequence comes from Actinoplanes sp. NPDC051411, assembly GCF_040682075.1. Classification (NCBI taxonomy): domain Bacteria; kingdom Bacillati; phylum Actinomycetota; class Actinomycetes; order Micromonosporales; family Micromonosporaceae; genus Actinoplanes; species Actinoplanes sp. NPDC051411. Next base: position 44,621 of record NZ_JBFBAD010000026.1, read on the forward strand.
GTGACGGCGTAGGTGCTGTCGACCAGCCGGCCGTAGGTGTTCCCGAACTCCTCGGAGTCCTCGATCGCGCGGGACGGGCCGTCGGACGGCGGATGCAACAGGATCGGCGTCCGGCTCTCGGCGGCCGCGGCCCAGACCGGCTCGAGGCGCGTGTCCGCATCCGCGGTGCTGAGGACGACGCCGGCGAACCCGTCGGCGACCGCCTGCCGCAGATCGTCCGCGGCCCGGCCGGGGTCGGCGCAGGCGAGGGTGGCGAGCACCGCGTTGCCGGCTGCGGTCTCCTGCTCGAGCAGGGCCCCGTTGAGCCGGGCCGCCCAGTCCCGGGCGGCCGCGGCCGGCATCGCGGCGGTGGGCTGGGCGTCGAGCCAGGGCGAGACGATCTGGGTCGTCAGGCCCTGGCCCTCGGCCCAGGCGGCCCGCCGCGGGGCGTCGACCATCGGCGGGCGTACCAGCTTGGGGGCGGCGTCGCCGGGGACGGACACCCGCCACCCGGCGTCGACCCGTTCGGCCGACCATCCGTGCACCGGCCGCGCGGCTATCTGTTCGAGCAGGGCAGGGGGCAGGGCGTGGACGTGGCAGTCGATGATCGGTGTGCGCTGGCTCACACGTCCGACCGTAAAATCGACGGCCGTCACTCACAAGCAAGGCCTTCTTGGGCCTAGCCCAAAGAAATCCCTTCGGTAAGGTCCACCGCGGTCGCCTGGAGCACGTCGAGCATGTCGCTGACGACCGACGGGCGGTTGGTCTCGGGCACCGCGAGCGCGGCGATCCGCCGGCAGAACGACGGTGACGCCAGGTTGAGGATGGCCACGTCCGGCCGGCGCGGCATCAGCGACAGCCGGGGCACGATGCCGATGCCGATCCCGGCCGCGACCAGCCCCTGCACGGACTGGTAGTTGTCGGTGCGGAAGGCGACCTCGGGTTCGAACCCGCACAGCCGGCACATCTGCTCGAACGCCTGGGCGTACGGCTGCCGGTGCGCCCGCACGATCCACGGCTCACCGGCCAGCTCGCGCAGCGCGATCTCGCCCGCCCCGGCCGCCGGATGATCCTTGGGCAGCACCGCGATCAGCGGGTCGGCCAGCAGCTCGACCCGCTCGAAGGTGGTGTCGCTGACCTGGGGCGCGAAGTCGTACTCCCAGATCAGCCCGATCTGGATGCGCGAGCCGTGCAGCTGGGCGACCACGTCCTGGGCGTGGGCCGGGGTGAGCACGACCCGGATGCGCGGGTGCAGTTCCCGGTAACGCCGGATCGCCATCGGCACCAGGTTGGCCCCGGCGGTCGGGAACGCGCCGAGATGTACCTCCTGCACGCCGCTGCCGAGCCGGCGCAGGTCGTCCTCGGTCGAGGCGAGCTGGGCCAGCAGCGTCTCGGTGCGCCGGGCCAGCAGCTCGCCGGCCGGGGTGAGCCGGATGCCGCGGGGAACCCGGTCGAACAGCGTCACGCCGGCTTCCCGCTCGAGGATCGCCATCTGCTGGGAGACCGCGGGCTGGCTGAGATAGAGCGCGCTCGCGGCCGCGGTGAACGAACCACCCTCGACCACGGCAGCGAAGATCCGCAGGCGCCGGACGTCCAGCATGGCGAATCCTCCAGCCATCGGTGCGAGTAAATGGTCTTACCATATCGCCAATATCGCGGCCGTGAGTGGATCCCGGTCCACCCGGGTAGAGTTGCTACTCATGAGTAACAAGGCGCTGCAGGAGGCCCTCGACGGGCGGTGGGCGCACGTACGCCGGGCCGCGCGCGAGCAACTGGCCGGGTCGCACTTCGTCGCCGTGCCGGGGGAGACGATCGACCAGGCCCGGGACCGGATCGGCCAGCTGATCCGTGAACTGCCCGTCGAGCCCGGTGTGGCCGCGGGCTTCCCCGTCGCGTACGGGGGTGGCGCCGATCCCGGAGGATCGGTCGTCGCGGCCGAGATGCTCGCCCAGATCGACCTGTCTTTGATGGTCAAGGCAGGCGTGCAGTGGGGCCTGTTCGGCGGCGCCGTAGTCGCGCTCGGCACCGAGCGCCACCACGACGCCTACCTGCGCGACATCCTCTCGGCCGACCTCATGGGCTGCTTCGCGATGACCGAAACCGGCCACGGCTCCGACGTGCAGCAGCTGCGCACGACCTGCGTCTACGACCCCGCGTCGGAGACGTTCGACCTGCACACGCCGCACGAGGCGGCCCGCAAGGACTACATCGGCAACGCGGCCCGGGACGGGCGGATGGCGGTCGTCTTCGCCCAGCTCGTGACCGATGACCACCGGTATGGCGTGCACGCGTGGCTGGTGCCGATCCGCGACGGGAACGGCGACCCGATGCCGGGCGTGACGATCGGCGACGACGGGCACAAGGCGGGGCTGCTCGGCGTCGACAACGGCCGGATCTCGTTCGACCACGTGACCGTGCCGCGGGAGATGCTGCTCGACCGCTACGGGCAGGTGGCGCCGGACGGCACGTACACCAGCTCGATCGAGAACGACACCCGCCGGTTCTTCACGATGCTCGGCACGCTCGTGCGCGGGCGGGTCGTGGTCGGCGGCGCGGCCTCGGCGGCGACCAAGAGCGCGCTGACCATCGCGGTGCGATACGGGGAGGTCCGGCGGCAGTTCTCGGCGCCCGGCATGGAGCGCGAGGTGGCCCTCAACGACTACCTGGCCCACCAGCGCAAGCTGCTGATACCGCTGGCGACCTCCTACGCGTTGACGTTCGCCCAGGAGGACCTGGTCACCGCCCTGCACGAGGTGCAGACCGCGCCGCCGGAAGAGCAGGACGAGCAGGACGAGCACCGGCAGCGGGAGCTGGAGTCGCGGGCGGCCGGCCTGAAGGCGGCCCAGACCTGGCACGCCACGCGGACGATCCAGCTGTGCCGCGAGGCCCTCGGCGGCGCCGGCTACCTGGCCGAGAACCGGCTGCCCGGCCTCAAGGCCGACACCGATGTGTTCACCACCTTCGAGGGCGACAACACGGTTCTGCTCCAGCTGGTCGCCAAGGGACTGCTGACCGGCTACCGGGACGCGTTCGGCTCGCTCGACGGCTGGGGCCGGGCGACGTTCGTGGCCGAGCAGGTGCGCGACATGTTCTTCGAGCGCACCGCCGCCCGCGGCCTGATCCAGCGTCTGATCGAGGCGGTGCCCGGCCGCGACGAGGAGGTCGCGCTCACCGACCGCGGCTGGCACCTGCGGATGTTCGAGGACCGCGAGAAGCACCTGCTGGACGGCGTGGTCCGGCGCTTGCGCAAGGGCGCGGCCGAGAAGAAGGACCGGCCGTTCGACATCTTCAACGACGTGCAGGACCACGTGCTGGCGGTCGCCCAGGCCCACATCGAGCGGGTGGTGCTGGAGTCCTTCGTGGCCGCCGTGGAGCGTGTCGGCGACCCGCTGCTGTCCAAGGTGTGCGACCTGTACGCCCTGAGCACGATCGAGGCGCACCGGGCCTGGTTCCTGGAACACCAGCGGCTGACGCCGTCCCGCTCGAAGGGGGTGACCGCGATGGTCAACGACCTGCTGCGCCAGTTGCGCCCGCGTCTGGGCGAGCTGGTGGACGCGTTCGCCGTTCCCGACGAATGGCTGGCCTGCGCCGCCCTGCGCGAGGAACCCGGTCGCCAGGACACGATGGCCGGCCACGACCGGAAAATCCACGAAGGACAGTGACGGAAACCCGACTTCAACCGCGCTGGCCTGCGTGATTCGACGAATGTGATCCAAGCCTCCGGATCGGTGTCTGAACAAATCCGGCCGTCCGCCGTCAATCGGGACGGCGTCGTCGGACGCCGAACGACACGGAGGAGATCCACGTGAGACGTTCGATCGTGGCAACAGCAGCGCTGGTGCCACTGTTCTACGGCCTGACCGTCGCCGGCTCGTCGCCGGCGGCCGCGGCCGCACCGGCGCCGCAGGGGGTGTTCCGGCCGTACAGCGGGCCGGGCGGCCTGGCCGGGGAACTCCGGCAGGTGGCCCGGGACCACCCGGACATCGCCAAGCTGGAATCGATCGGCAAGACCGTTCAGGGCCAGGACATCCTCGCGCTCAAGGTGACCCGCGACGCGACCCGGACGCCGGACGGTGCCCGCCCGGCCACCTACTACTTCGGTGCCCAGCACGCCCGAGAGTGGATCACCCCCGAGATGGTGCGGCGGCTGATGCACAAGTTCGTGGACGGCTACGGCACCGAGGCCGGCGTCACCTCACTGGTCGACAGCACCGAGCTGTGGTTCATGCCGGTGGCCAACCCGGACGGCTACGACTACACGTTCAGCGACGCGCCGGGCGCTCGGCTGTGGCGCAAGAACCTGCGCGACAACAACGGCGACGGCGCGATCACGGTCGGCGACGGCGTCGACCTGAACCGCAACTCGGGCTGGAAGTGGGGCTGGGACGACGAGGGATCGTCGCCCGACGCGTCCAGCGACCTCTACCGCGGCCCGGGGCCCGACTCGGAGCCCGAGACGGTCGCGATGAACGCGTTCGAGCGGCGGGTCAAGCCGCGCTTCGCGGTCAACTTCCACTCGGCCGCCCAGCGCCTGATGTACGGCATCGGCTGGCAGACCGGCACCCCGACACCGGACGACCTCATGTACCAGGCGATCGTCGGCGACCCGTCCGACTCGGCGGTGCCGGGCAACCGCCCGCAGATCGTCTCCGACATCTCGACCTCGAACGGTGACTCGGCCGGCGAGGCGGTCAACGTCAACGGCGTACCGATGATCGCGGACGAGATGGCCAGCTGCCAGACCGCCGCCGCGTCGGTCGACGGCGACGCCTGGAACCCGGCCGACTGCCCGGGCACGTTCCAGTTCCCGGACGACGAGAAGCTGATCGAGGCCGAATACCAGCGGAATCTCCCGTTCGCCATGTCGGTGGCGGAGTCGGCGGCGAACCCGGCCGAGCCGAAGTCGTCGCTGAACCGGACCGTCGCCGCTCTCACCCCGCACACCTTCACCACGGCCCTGGCCGGGAACCAGACGGTTTCCGTCGTCGGCCGCAAGAGCCTCGGCGCGCCGACCGTGTCCTACCGGATCAACGGCGGCAAGGTGTGCACCGTAGCCGGTAGGGCGTGGAAGGGCGGCCAGGTCTACGGCGGCACCGACAACCTCTACTACGACGAATATCGCGGGACCGTCACCGGCGCCCGGGCCGGCGACCGGGTCGAGGTCTGGTTCGCCGCCGGCGCGGCGACCAGCAGCCACTTCACCTACCAGGTCGCCGCCGCACCGGCCGGGGACACGCTGGTGCTGGCCGACGAGGGCGCACCCGCGCGGAACGCCTCGGCCTATCCCGTTCCGCACGCCACCGTGTGGGACGTGGCCACGCAGGGCGATCCGGACCCGCTGGGCGTGCTCAGCCACTTCAGGAACGTGGTCTGGGAGGTCGGCGGCCACTCGTCCGACGCGGCCACCACGCTCGCCGTCCGCGACTTCATGAACGAGGGCGGCAAGCTGGTCAAGGCCGGTCCGGCGGCGGCCAGCAACGCCCCGCTGAGCACGACCGGGGTCAACGCCGACGACTTCGCCCAGTACTGGCTCGGCGTCGACAGCCCGTCGGTGTCCAGCGGTGCCACCGGCTTCACCGGCATCGGCGCGAATGTCACGTTCACCTCGCCGCAGTCGGCCGACGGCCTGCTCGCCGACATCAGCGACACCCTGCCGGCCGCCCGGTACCCGCAGTTCGCGACCACGCCCGCCGGCACGTACACCGGGCTCGCCGGCCCGTACGAGCCGTTCGCCGGTAGCGGTATGGCCGCGGTCCGGCACAGCGACAACGACTACGCCCGGCTGACCCGCACCATCGACCTCACCGGGGTCACCGCGGACCAGGCGCCGAAGCTGACGTTCGCGCTGTCCTACGACACCGAGCCCGGGTTCGACGGCGTCACCTTCGAGGCGCACACCGCGGGCCGGGACGACTGGACGACGCTGCCGGACGCCGGAGGCCTGACCACGACCGGCGCTCCGGAAGACTGCGCGTCGCTGCTCGGCAGCCACCCGTTCCTGACCCATTACCTGACGCCCACGGGCGCGGACTGCACGCCGTCGGGAACCACCGGATCGTGGAACGAGCTGACCGGCTCGGGCAACGGCTGGCACCGGATCACCCTCGACCTGTCGAAGTACGCCGGAACCTCGGCCGAGGTGGCGGTCACGTACTTCAGCGACAGCGCGACCGGCGGCAAGGGCGCGTTCGTCGACGACGCGCAGCTGCAGATCGGCGGTGTCGTGGCCGGCACCACCGACTTCGAGTCCGGTCTCGGCGCGTTCGTCGCGGCGGGGGACAGCCCGAGCGTCTGGGCCCGGTCCGGCACCGTGCTGCACAGCTATGCGGCGCTGGCCACCTCGCGCGGCCTGACGCTCGGCTTCGGCCTGGAGTCGCTTCCGGCGGCCCAGCGGGGACCGCTGCTGAACCAGGCCCTCGCGAAGCTGCACTGACCGGCGGGAGCCCCTACCGCCCGGTGGGGGCTCCCCAGCCGTCGGCGACCGGCAGCCCGGCCTCGCGACGGGCCATCACGGCCGCGCCGAGCAGGGCCGCCCGGGCGCCGAACACCGAACGCACCACGGGCGGCGGCTCGCGCCAGGCGAGCGCGTCCCGCAACGCCGCGCGGACCGGATCGAAGAACAGGTCGCCGGCATCGGCCAGGCCGCCGCCGAGGACGATGCGGGCCGGGTCGAGGGTCAGGGTCAGCGTGGCCAGGGCGGTGCCCAGGGCCAGGGTCGCGTCGTCCCAGACCCGGCGGGCGACCGGATCGGTGCCGGCCACGGTCGCGATCTCCCGGCTGTCCACATCGGACCGGCCGCTCAGCCGCGCGTAACGCCGGGTGAGCCCGCCGGCCGAGGCGTAGACCTCGAGGCAGCCCTTCTGGCCGCAGCTGCAGGGTTCGCCGCCCGGATAGACCGGGATGTGGCCGACCTCGCCGGCCGCGCGGGTCGCGCCGGGAAGCGGGACGCCGCGCACCACGATCGCGGCGGCGATGCCGGTGCCCAGCGGCAGCAGGAGAAAGTCGTCGAGGCCCTGCGCGACCGCCTCCGCGATACCGGCCGCCCGGGCGTCGTGGCCGACCGCCACCGGCAGCCCGAGATCGTCACCGATCAGCGCCCGCAACGGGACGTCGCGGAAGTTCAGGTTGGCGGCGTAGCGGACCACGCCCGCGTCCTCGTCGACCAGGCCCGGCGTCACGACACCGATCGCGGCCGGCACGGCGCCGAGGCGTACGGCATCGTCCCGGAGTTGCACGCAGAGCGTGCGGACCGCCTTGACCGGGTCCTCGTCGGCCTGGGAGGGCGCGGTGAGCGAATGCCGGATCCGGCCGTCCGGGCCGACCACGGCGCCCTTGATGGTGGTGCCGCCGACGTCCACCGCGAGGACGGTCACGCGGTCACCACGGTGAGGTCGGCGGTGAAGTCGCGGTCGAGCGGGAAGACCGGGCGTACGACGTGCTCGTAGGGCAGGCGCGCCAGGTGCTGGTCGACGCCGCCCGGGGTGAGGGCCATCTGCCAGTCGCCGGCCGCCTCGAACAGTTCCGGCTCGAGGTAGCCGATCTTCACGGTCACGATGTCGGCCTGCGACACGTCGACGCCGAGTCTGCGGTAGGAGTCGAGCAGCCGGTACTGCATGCGGCGGGACGTGAGGAAGACGCTCAGGCCGCCGACCCGCACGGAAACGCACCGTCCGCCGTCCGGGTCGTCGGCGACCGCCTCGAGGATGCCGTCGAGAACGACCGGGCCCGGGTCGCGGGAATCGATGCGGCCGCCGGCCTGGACGGAAACCGGGGAACCGACCGGAAGGCCGGCCACCGACGCCACCGCGGCCGGGTCGACCAGGGAGGCGAAGACCGAGCGGCGTTCGAGGACGCCGGGGTGGGCGAGCATGCGCCAGAGGGCGTACGTGGTGTCGTCCGCGCCCCCGGCGCCCGGGTTGTCGCCGGAGTCGCTGATGAAGAAGGGCCGCTCCGCGTCGTCGGCGAGGGCGACGGCCAGGCACTCGTCCATGGTCCCGGTCGGCGCGACGAAGGTGAATTCGTCTCGGGCGGCCCAGAAGTGGCCGCCGAGCTCGCTCGCGGCCGCCGCGACGTCGTCCTTCGACCAGCCGGTGACCACCACCGCGCCCTGGCAGCGCGGCTGGTCGGCCCAGGCGAACCCGATCCAGATCGCCGCGTCGATGATCTCGGGGCGCGCCTCGATGGCCGGAATGCGGGCGTAGAGACCGAGTGCCGGCTCCTCCCGGGTGCTCGTCTGCTCACCGGGTAGCAGGATCGGCACGTGCACCAGCGCCTTGTGCGGCCGTTCGCCCCGGCGCAACGCGTCGACGAGGTTGTGGGCCGCGCGTTCCCGGGTCTCCCAGACGTCGACATGCGGCGCGGTGCGGTAGCAGGTCATCAGGTCGCAGGCGTCGAACAGCACCGGGGACACGTTGCCGTGCAGGTCCATCGCCGCCGAGATGAGCGGCGCGTCGCCGAGCACCGAGCGGATGGCGGTCACCAGATCGCCCTCGGCGTCGTCGCGGCCGACCACGCTCATCGCGCCGTGGAAGTCGAGCAGCATGCCGTCCAGCGGTCCGGCCGCGGTCAGCTTCGCCACGATCTCGGCTTCCCACGCCTCGTACGCCTCGGGCACCACCGCGCCGCCCGGAAGCGCCCGCGCGTGCACCAGCGGAACCCACTCGACGTCCGCCGCCCACGGCTCGGTCAGCCAGGCGTACCGGGAGAGCAACCGGTCGCCTCGGGTGACCTCGAAGTCGTCAGCCGTGCTGAGATGAGGCGAGAAGGTGCTGGACTCGATATGGATGCCACCGATGGCGATGCGCACGAAGAAGCTCCTAAGACACGGTTCTAAGACACGGTGGAACGCAGTAGATGCCCGAGACCGGCCAGGGCCGCGTTCGGGCCGGCGACGCTGGCCTCGATGGTCAGGGACTGCGTGATCGACGGCAGGCAGCGCTCGTAGAGCATTCCCCGGGTCGCCGCCACGTAGGCGTCCAAGCTGGACAGTGCGCCGCCGATGACGACGGCGTTGGGATTGAGGAAGTTCACCAACCCGCTGAGGGCCACGCCGAGCAGGCGGCCGGCCTGGCGCACCAGGGTGACCGCGGCCGGGTCGCCGTCGCCGACCGCGACGATGATGTCGCGCAGGCTCATGCCCGGGGAGCCCTGCTCGGCGAGCTGCCGGGCCACGGCGGCGCCGCTGGCGACCGTCTCCAGGCAGCCTCGGCTGCCGCACGAGCACTGCAGCTCGCCGCTGTCGGCGACCCGCACGTGGGTCACGTCGCCGCTCAGGCCGCGGCCGCCGCGGAAGATCTGGCCGTCGCTGACCAGGCAGGCGCCGATGCCCGTGCCGGCCTTCACGTAGATCATGTCGCCGATCAGATCGCCCGGCTCGTGGTCGCGCGTCGCGTATTCGCCGATCGCCGCCGCCTTGGCGTCGTTGTCGACGAGCACCGGCCCCTGGACGTCGCCGAAGCCGCGGCGCAGGTAGTCGGCCGGGTCGACGCCGCTCCAGCCGGGCATGCGGGCCGGGCCGACGACGCGCCCGGCCGGGAACTCGACCGGGCCGGGCAGCGCGACGCCGACGCCGAGGATCGGCTGGCCGGGCGCGGCCGCGGCCTGGAGCCGGGCGAACGTCTCGCTGACGATCCGGAACACCGGGGAGGGGCCGGCCGAGATGTCGATCGGCACCTCCTCGGTGCCGCGCAGCGCGCCGCCCGGCGTGCACAGCCCGACCCGGGCGTGCTTGCCGCCGAGCTCGGCGACCGCGAGAACCCCGTCGGTCTCGCGCAGCCGCAGGATGCGCGGGCGCCGCCCGCCGGTGGACTGGCCGACGCCCTCCTCCAGGAGGACGCCTTCCTCGATCAGGCGGCGGACGACCGCGGTGACGGTGGAGGGGGAGACGCGCAACGCTTCGACCAGGTCGCTGCGGGAGGTGGCCGCGCCGCTGTGGAGCAGATCGAGCGTCTGCTCGCGCAAGGTGGCGGAGTTCGGTTGGTGCACGGCCTCTCCTTGTTCCGGGCGATCCTTCGGCGCCGCTCAGTCTGTCGCAGCGCCACAGCAGAGACGCGCTCCGGAGCCCGGCGAAAAGTTCGGTCGGTGTTTCGCGGGCTTTGAACGTAGCACGGCCGAAGTAACGAAAATAAGACCCTAACTTTCGTTGACTCGAAACTTCGGCGAGGTTAAGTTCACGGCGTCGGACGTCAAGGAGCAGTGATCATGAAAATCAGACTTCCCGGGCGAATGCTGCGCTCGGCGGTGGCGATAGGCGGCACGCTCGCTCTCGGAGCGGCCCTCGCGGCCTGCAGCGACAACAGCGGTTCGTCGTCGAGCGGCGGCAAGGGCGCGGTCAAGGACACCGCGACCGTCGCGCTCCGCACCCCCAACTGGATCCTGCCGATCTCGGCGCCCGGCTTCACCCAGGGCGAGAACGCGATCTTCGGCGAGGAGCTGTACCGCTCGCTCTACTCGTACAAGCTGGACGGCGCCGCGCAGTACAACATCGACGACGCGCGTTCGCTGGCCCAGGCGCCCGTCATCAGCGACGGCGGCAAGACGCTGACCATCACGCTGAAGGACAACAAGTGGTCGGACGGCCAGCCGGTCACGACCAAGGACATCCAGTTCTGGTACGACCTGGTCACCGCCAACAAGGACAAGTGGGCGTCGTACAAGGCCGGCGGCTTCCCGGACAACATCGCCAAGTGGACGGTCAAGGACGACAAGACGTTCTCCCTGACCACCACGAAGGTCTACAACACCGCCTGGTTCGTCGACAACCAGCTCAACCGCATCACGCCGCTGCCGCAGCACGTCTGGGACAAGGACTCCGCGTCCGGGACCGTCGCCGACGAGGCGAGCACGCCGGCCGGTGCGAAAAAAGTCTTCGACTTTCTAACGGCCGCGTCCAAAGACCCGAAGACGTACGACTCGAATCCGCTCTGGCAGGTCAACAGCGGCCCGTTCAAGCTCGAGAAGTACGTCCCGAACGGACAGGTCACGCTGGCCGCGCAGGCTTCGTACACCGGGACCGACAAGCCGAAGCTCGCCAAGATCGTGCTGACCCCGTTCACCGGTGACGACGCCGAGTTCAACGTGCTCCGGGCCGGCCAGATCGACTACGGCTACATCCCGGCCGCCGACACCGACCAGAAGAGCTACCTGCAGTCCAAGGGCTACACGGTCTCCCCGTGGTACGGCTGGTCGATCACCTATCTCCAGCTGAACTTCAACAACCCGAAGACCGGCTCGCTGTTCAAGCAGCTCTACCTGCGGCAGGCACTGCAGCAGCTGATCGACCAGCCGACCATCAGCAAGGCGATCTGGTCGGACACCGCCGCGCCGACCTGCGGCCCGGTCCCGGCCAAGCCCGGCACCACCGACGCCTCCGGCTGCGCCTACAAGTTCGACCCGGCCGCCGCCCAGGCCGCGCTCTCCAGCCACGGCTGGAAGGTGACCCCGGACGGGCAGACCACCTGCCAGGACCCGTCGCTCTGCGGCCCCGGCATCTCGGCCGGCCAGCCGCTGACCTTCACGGTCACCAGCCAGACCGGCTTCTCCGCCACCACCAAGATGTTCGCCGAGATCAAGTCGCAGATGGCCAAGCTCGGCATCACGCTGAACATCAAAGAGGTGCCGGACTCGGTCGCCGTCACCCCGGCCTGCAAGCCCACCGAGGCGACCTGCTCCTGGGACATGTCGTTCTTCGGCTCGCAGGGCAGCTGGTACTACCCGGCGTTCGCCAGCGGTGAGCGGCTGTTCGCCACCGGCGCCCCGGTCAACCTCGGCAGCTACAGCAACCCGCAGGCCGACCAGCTGATCGAGGCGACCCAGTTCTCGGGCGACCAGAGCGCGCTCACGGCGTACAACGACTTCCTGGCCAAGGACCTGCCGGTGCTGTGGATGCCGAACCCGGTCTACCAGAACTCGGCGTACCGCTCCGGTTTGCAGGGCGTCGAGCCCCAGGATCCGATGAACTACATGTACTTCCAAGACTGGTCCTGGAAGTAAGTCTCGCTTTTCCCAGCGGCCCGGCGTCTCGGCGCCGGGCCGCCAAGAACCGGAGGAGGAACGGCCCAAGTGGTCAGGTACCTCATCACGCGCTTGGGTCAGGCGCTCATCGTCGTCGTACTCGTGACGATCATCGCCTTCCTCATCCTGCACGCCCTGCCCGGCGGTGTCGCGCGAGCCACCCTCGGCAAGGACGCGACGCTGGATCAGCTCGCGGCCTTCAACCATGCCAACGGCTATGACAAGCCGTGGTTCCAGCAGTACATCCTCTACGTGGGCCGTCTGCTGCACGGAAACCTCGGCTACTCGTACCAGCTCAACCAGTCGGTGCTCGCCGCGATCACCCAGCGGCTGCCCAAGACGATGGTGCTGTCGCTGTTCTCGACCGTGCTGGCGATCGTCGTGGCGATCCCGCTCGGCGTCGTCCAGGCGGTACGCCGCAACCGGGCCGCCGACTACACGATCACGTCGCTGTCACTGCTGGCCTACGCCACGCCCATCTTCTTCATGGGCCTCATGCTGATCATCCTGTTCTCGCAGAAGTGGCCGATCCTGCCGCCCGAGGCGCCCCAGGGCTTCACGGTCGGCGAGGTGCTGGCCGACCCGGCCGGCATGGTGCTGCCGGTGGTCACGCTGGCCATCGTCACCGTCGCCACCTACTCCAGATACGTACGCTCCTCGATGGTCGACAACCTCAACGAGAACTACGTCCGTACCGCCCGGAGCAAAGGCCTCCCGGAGTGGCGGGTCGTGCTCGTGCACACCCTGCGCAACGGCCTGTTCCCGATCATCGGCCTGCTCGGCATGTACCTGCCCGCGCTGTTCAGCGGCGCCCTGGTCGTCGAGTCGCTGTTCAACTACCCCGGCATGGGGCAGCTGTTCTGGCAGGCGGCACTGAAGCGCGACTATCCGATCCTGCTCGGCGTGACGCTCATCATCTCGATCGCGACGGTCGCCGGCTCACTCGTCGCCGACCTGCTCTACGCCGCCGCCGACCCCCGGGTCCGTCTCCGCGGGAGCTCCTCATGACCATCAACCCCGAGGCGATCGTCCCCTCGACCGTCGGCCCTGAAGCAGCGGCGGCCGACGAGGAGCCGATCCGTTCCCTCTGGCGCCAGGGCCTCGCCGTCTTCGCCGAGAACCGCCTGGCCCTGGTCGGCGTCGGCCTCTTCGTGCTGCTGGCCGGGCTCTGCTTCCTCGGCCCGCTCTTCTACCACACCGACCAGGTGCACACCGATCTCACGCAGGTGCACCTGGGCCCGGGCAAGGGCCACCCGCTCGGCACCGACGGCGTCGGCTACGACCAGCTCGGGCGCCTCATGCTCGGCGGCCAGACGTCGATCATCGTCGGGCTGGCGGCCGGCATCCTCGCCACCTTCGTCGGCACGATCTGGGGCGCGGTGGCCGGTTTCGCCGGCGGCTGGGTCGACTCGGCGATGATGCGGGTGGTCGACGCGATGATGTCGATCCCGTCGCTGTTCCTCTTCATGCTGCTGGCCGCGATCGTCACGCCGAGCGTCACCATGCTGATCGTGATCATCGGCGCGTTCGCCTGGCTCGGCCCGGCCCGCCTCGTGCGCGGCGAGGCGCTGACCCTGCGCTCGCGCGAATACGTGCAGGCGATGCGGGCGATGGGCGGCACCGGCGGCCGGGCCGTGCGCAAGCACATCGTGCCCAACGCGATCGGCACGGTCATCGTCAACGCCACCTTCCAGGTCGCCGACGCGATCCTCTACGTCGCGTACCTGTCGTTCCTCGGGCTCGGCGTGCCGCCGCCGGCGACGAACTGGGGCGGCATGCTCTCGGACGGGCTCGAGAACACGTACAGCGGCCACTGGTGGCTGCTCTACCCGCCCGGCGTCGCCATCATCCTGATCGTGCTGGCCTTCAACTTCATCGGCGACGGATTGCGGGACGCCTTCGAGGTCCGCCTCCGGCGGCGCTGAGCTCGTCTCTGAAGGGGAGAAACACCATGACTGAACCCTTGCTCGAGCTCCGCGCCCTCGACACCGGTATCGCCGTGCGCAACGGCACGGTCCACGCCCTCGACGGCGTCAGCCTGAAGGTGATGCCCGGCGAGACCCTCGGCGTGGTCGGGGAATCGGGCAGCGGCAAGACGATGACGGCACTGTCCATCATGGGCCTGCTGCCGCCCGGAGGACGGGTCTCCAACGGCGAGATCGTCTTCGAGGGCCGGGATCTGCGATCCCTTCCGCCCGATGAGGTACGCCGTACCCGTGGTGTCCGCATGGGCATGGTCTTCCAGGACCCGTTGACCTCACTCAACCCGACCATGCGCATCGGCACCCAGGTCGCCGAGCCGCTGCGGGTACACCAGAAGGCCGGCCGGTCCGAGGCGCGCGAGCGGGCGATCGACATCCTCCGCCGGGTCGGCATGCCCCGCCCCGACAAGATCGTCGACAACTACCCGCACGAGCTGTCGGGCGGCATGCGCCAGCGCGTCGCGATCGCGATGGCCCTGGTCTGCCAGCCCAAGCTGCTCATCGCCGACGAGCCGACCACCGCGCTCGACGTGACGACCCAGAAACAGATCCTCGAGCTGATCGACGACCTGCGGGAAGAGTTCGGGATGGCGGTCATCCTGGTCACCCACGACCTGGGTGTCATCGCCGGCCGGGCCGACCGGGTCGCCGTCATGTACGCGGGCCGCGTCGTCGAGACGGCGACGACCCGCGAGCTGTTCCGGGCGCCGCGCCACCGCTACACCGAGGCCCTGCTGGAGGCCCTTCCCGAGGCCACCGACGGCGAACGCCTCTACAGCATTCCGGGCCTGCCGCCGGACCTCTCGCGTCCCCTGACCGGCTGCCGGTTCGCGCCGCGCTGCCGCTTCGTCACCGACGAGTGCCGGGTGGCCGACATCCCGCTGCTCGGTTCGGGTCACGAGTTCGCCTGCATCCACCCGGTCGAGGGCGTCGCCGCGGTGGCCGAGCGCGAGGCATTCTCCCGGTCGGCGCCCGACTCCGCCGCCGCCCCGGTCCTGTCGATCCGCAACCTGGTCAAGAACTACCCCACCCGCGGCGGCGAGGTCAGCGCGGTCGCCGACGTCTCGTTCGACGTCGCGCCGGGCGAGACCTTCGGCCTGGTCGGCGAGTCGGGCTGCGGAAAGTCCACATTGGGCCGCCTCGCGGTCGGCCTGGAACGGCCGAGCTCGGGCCAGATCGTGCTCGACGGCACCGACATCGCCGGTCTGAGCGGGCGCGAGCGCCGCGCCATGCACCGGCAGGTGCAGCTGATGTTCCAGGACAGCTACGCCGCCATGAACCCGCGGATGCGCGTCGACTCGATCCTCGCCGAGCCGCTGGAGATCCAGCACGTCGGCGACGGCGCCGGCCGGCGGGCCCGCATCAACACGCTGCTCGACCAGGTCGGGCTGTCCCGGCGGGTGCTCGAACGCTACCCGCACGAGTTCTCCGGCGGCCAGCTGCAGCGCATCGGCCTGGCCCGCTCGCTGGCCCTGCAGCCGCGGCTGATCGTCGGCGACGAGCCGGTGAGCGCGCTCGACGTGTCGATCCAGGCCCAGGTGCTCAACCTGATGCGGGACCTCCAGAAGGAACTCGGACTGGCCTACGTGTTCATCAGCCACGACCTGTCGGTCGTGGACTACATGGCCGACCGGATCGGCGTCATGTACCTCGGCAAGCTCGTCGAGGTCGGCCCGGCCCGCGACGTCGTACGGGCGGCCCGCCATCCGTACACGCAGGCGCTGATCGACGCCGTCCCGTCCATCACCGAGACCACCCGGGAACGCATCGACATCCAGGGCGAGCTGCCGAGCGCGGTGAACCCGCCGACCGGCTGCCGGTTCCGCACCCGGTGCCCGCTGGCCGCCGAGATCTGCGAGACCGAGCCGCCCCTGGCCGGTTCCGCCCACAAGGTGGCCTGCCACTTCCCGTTGCGGTCCGACACCTCCGCGGCGGCGGCCGTCCAGTGACCACGGTGGAGATCTGCGTCAGCGACGTGCCGGCGGCGCTGGCGGCCGAGGCGGCCGGGGCCCACCGGCTGGAGCTCTGCGCCGACCTCGGCCAGGGCGGCACGACGCCGAGCATCGGCACGGTCGAGGTCGCCCTGCGCACGCTCAGCCGCGCGGCGCTCCGGGTCATGGTGCGCCCGCGCGGCGGCGACTTCGTGGTCAGCGGGGTCGAGCAGGAGGTCATGCTGGCCGACATCGCCGCGATCCGGGCCCTGCCCAACCCCCACGGCCTGGCGCTCGGTGTGGTCGTCGGCGCGCTGACCGCCGACGGCGACCTCGACCTGCCTCTGCTGAGGCGGGCCGTCGACGCGGCCGGCCCGCTTCCGGTGACCGTGCACAAGGCGTTCGACGAGCTTCCCGACCAGTTGACGGCGCTGGAACAGGTCGTCGGCCTCGGTGCCGACGCGATCCTCACCTCGGGCGGGGCCCCGACGGCCCTGGCCGGGGCCGCCCCTATCGCGGCCCTGCACGCGCGGGCGGCCGGCCGCATCCGGGTCATCGCCGCCGGCGGCATCCGGTCGCACAACGTCGCCGAGGTCCTGGCCGCGACCCGGGCGACCGAGATCCACCTGCGGGCACCGGTCGAGCAGCAGGGCCGCGAGGCCACCGACCCGTCCGAGGTACGCCGGGTGGTCGCTCTCGCCGGGTGAGCCCGGTGAGGGCCGGTCAGTTGACGGCGAAGTCGGTGAAGACCGCCTGTGCCGGTGTGCCCGCCGTGTGCGACGTGATGAAGACGCCCGCGTCCTGGGTCGCGGCCTGGCCGGGCACGTCGGCCTGGCCGACCAGGGCCCAGGTTGTGCCGTCGGTCGAGTAGTAGCCGGTGTAGCGGGAGCCGTCGCGGACGAGCCGGAGCCGGACCGGCGCCCGGTCGGCGATGGTGCCGTTGGGCGGCGTGACCGCGTTGATGTGGGTGCCGGCGTTGTCGTTCCACTCCAACTGGACGCCGCCGGACGGGGACGCGAAGAGGATGACGCCCTCGGGGCCGGTGCCCGAGGCGGTCATGTCGTTGCGGACCAGGATGCCGGCCTTGCCGTAGCCGGTCAGGTTGTGCCGGGAGAGAAGCTGGGTCTGCACCGTGGCGGTCGATCCGACCACGCCGGGCTGATAGGCCGTGGTGTAGTCGTCGTTGTCGGTCCACAGGTCGGTGCCGCCGCCGGACACCCCGATCTGGTCACCCTTCTGCCCATAGACGGCCGGGGTGTCGGAGGCCGACGAGAAGGTCCGGAACGGCGCCTCGACCGCCGTCCCGGTGACGACCTCGGTGGCGGCGTCGGCCGATTGCGGCACCACGAGATGCCAGCGGTAGGCGGCGTGACCGGTCACCACGTCGGTGGGCAGGACGGTGGAGGGGGCCGCCGCGGTGACCGAGAACCGCGCGGTGACCGTCTGCCCGGGCGCCACCGTGGCGAAGGTGGTGGCCGGGGACGCCTTCCACCCCTTCGGCACGGTCAACGACAGTCGTGCCGCCTGCACCGGGTCGAAGCCGTTGTCGGTGAAGGAAACCGTTGCGGTGGTGGGCTTTCCGGCCGTCACCGCGCTCAGCCCGTCGACCGCGACGGTCGTGCTGGGCGGCGCGAGCACCGCGGCCGCGCCGCGCCGGACGCGATAGAGCGCGACACCGTGAGCCGGCACGGAGGCCGCGATGGCTCCGCCCGAGGAGGTTCGCTTGTGGGTCCACAACTCGTCGAGCAGATAGCGGCCCTTCGCCGGCATCGTGGTGGAGACGACCGCCGTGCTGCCCCCGGTGTTGAAGAGCCCCACGATGACGTCGCCGTTCTTCTCGGTCTTCGCGAAGACCTGCTGGTTGCCCGAGGAGGCGATGCGGCTCGCGTCGATGCCGTCCTGGTCGACGCCGAGCACGTCACGGTTCTTCAGCAGCGCCAGATCGGCCGGGTCGAGGTGGGTGAGGTCGGTACCGAGGATGAGCGGCGACGCGGCCAGCGACCACAGGCTCATCTGCGTCTTGCGCTCGTCGTAGGTGAGGCCGTCGTTCGCGCCGTTGCCGACCTCGAGCGAGTCGTAGTCGTTGAAGCCGCCCGGCCCGCCGTACGGCTGCCACGCCGCGACCTGGTCGAACCGGGAGCTGATGCTGCTCCACGAGGTGAGCGGGAAGCTGGCCCCGCCGGGCCCGCAGTAGCACTCGATGTCGCCGCCGGTGCGCCAGCCGTTGGAATACTGCTTCCAGGTCGCCGCGTCGGCGATGTTCAGGCTGTTGGACAGCTCGAGGTGGACCGGCCGGCCGGTGCGGCCCAGCGCGTCCGACCACGCCTTGACGTCGGGGATGTCGTACGACCCGACGCCGTCGATTTTGACGTAGTCGACGCCCCAGCCCGCGAACTGGGCCGCCCACGAGTCGATGAACTCCCGCGCGCCCGGCTTGCTGTAGTCGATGCCGACCATCCCGCCGCAGTTGTAGTTGCTGCGCCCGTCGGTGGTGGCGATGTCGGCGGCGTGATAGCCCGTGCCCTCGATCGCGGTGTTCCGGGCGACCGCCTGCTTGGAGATGCCCGGGGTCACGTAGAGGCCGAACTTGAAGCCGTCGCTGTGCACGTGGTCGGCCACGGCCTGGATGCCGTCGGGGAACTTGGCCGAGTCGATGACCCACCGGCCGTACTGGTCGACGTCGGGTCCCTGGCCGCCCGGGCACCGGTACCAGAAGTCGTCCACGTTGACGTATCCGAAGCCGGCCCGGCCGAGCCCGCTGCTCTTCATGGCGTCGGCCTGCGCCTCGATGACGGCGGCGGTCGGGTTGCGCCGGACGAAGCTCCAGCTGCTCCACCCCAGCACCGGGGTGCGCCCGACGCCGTTCTCCTCGGCCTGGGCCGCCGCCGGCCCGGCCACCGCGGCGGCCGGCAACGCCAGGAGGGCCGCGGCCAGGATCCCCGTCAATCTCTTCATGAGGACGAACGTATCGGGGTGCGGCCGGCACATTCAAGATGCTGGATGGGCGGCCGTGGCGGCGATGAGTGCCACGAGCACGGCGAGCGCCCCGAACCCCCACCCCAGTCCGGCCGCCGAAGCGACGACGGCCACGAGCAGCGGCCCGCCGGCATCGCCCAGTTCCCGGCCGAGTTCGGCCGCTCCCATGGTCTGCCCGAGCCGTTCGGCCGGCGTCGCCGCCGCCAGCGCGGCGAACCCCAACGGCGTTATCAGCCCGGTTCCGGCGCCGATGACGGCGGCTCCCAGCAGTACGCCGTAAAGCCCGGGAAGAGTCGCCGCGCCCAGCCCCAGGGCGGTGACCGCCAGGCCGGTGGTCAGGCTGGTGAAGCGCCCCGCGTCGAGGGCGCGCCCGGCCCACGGCTGCACGAGCGCGGCACAGGCGGCCAGCACGGACACCGCCGCACCGGTAGCGATCGGGCCCAGTCCCGCGGCGTGCCCGGCTACCGGCAGGAACCCGACCCCGACCGACAGAGCCGCCGCGGCCGCGGCCAGTGCGGCCGTGGGCCGCAGGAAAGCCGGATCGGCCAGCCGCCGGGCCAGATCGACCACGGTCTGCCGGCGCCGGGGGAGCGGTGCCACCGCCGGCACGGCGAGCGCCGCCCAGACCGCGACGGCCGCGGCGAGCAGCGCCAGCACGCCGAACAGCAGCTGAAGGCCGCCGGCCCAGGTCAGCAGCCCGCCGAGCAGCGGTCCGAGCGTGTACCCGATCGACTTGTAGAAGCCGTACGACCCGAAGGCCCGTCCGCGCCGGGCCGCCGGATTGAGGCGGGCGACCAGCGCCGACGCGGCCGGTGAGAACGCCGAGGCGGCGGCGCCCTGCCCCAGCCGGGCCGCCCACAGCCACCCGGGGCGATCGGCCAGAGTGAACGTCGCCGACGCGAGGCCGAACGCGACCAGGCCGCCGAGGAGCACCGGCCGGGCGCCGATCCGGTCGGCCAGGCTGCCGAAGACCGGCTTGAGCAGCACCTCCGCCCCGTCGTAGAGGGCGAGCAACCCGCCGAGCACCAGCAGCGAGGTCGCGCCGCCCAGGTTGGCGGCGATCGCGTGGGCTCCGAACGCGGTCGTGAAACCGGCGGCGTACAGCGGCCATCTGCTCATCGCTATTCGCCCCGGAAAACCGGGGCGCGGCGCTGACGGGTCGCCTCGATGCCCTCGGCGCTGTCGCCGGTCGCCCAGAGCGCGCGCTGCTCGGCCAGTTCGTGGTCGAGAGCCTGGCGGATCCGGTCGGCCAGGCCGGCGCGCAGCGTGGCCCGGATCGAGCGCACGGCCAGCGGCGCCGACGCGGCGATCTGGAGGGCGAGGTCGCGGGCGGTCTCGCGGAGGCGGCCCGGCTCGGCGAGCCGGTCGGCCAGGCCTTTCCGTACGGCCTCCTCGCCGCCCACCCGGCGTGCGGTCAGCAGCATGTCGGCCGCGAACTGGCCGCCCACCAACGAGGGCAGCGTGACGCTGAGGCCGAAGCCCTGGTGGAACCCGAGCCGCGCGAAGTTCGCCACGAAGCGGGTCGACGCCTCGGCGACCCGGAAGTCGGCGGCACAGGCCAGGCCCAGGCCGCCGCCCACCGCGCTGCCCTGAACGGCGGCGACGATCGGCGTGCGGGTGTCGAACAGCTTCGCCGCGTACGCATAAAGCGCCTGCGCCGCGGCGGCCCGGTCGCGTACGAAATCGGCGTGACCCAGGTCGGCGCCGGCGCAGAAATGCTTGCCCTCCGAAGCGAGGACGATGACCCGGCATGCCGGGTCATCGTCGAGCGTGAACGCGGTCTCCACGATCCGGCGCAGCAGCACCTCGTCGATGTGGTTGGCCGGCGGCCGCCGCATCTCGAGCAACGCCACCCCCTCGGCGACGGTGACCGACAGATCCGGGCCGGTTGGCGGGTTGGTTTGCGGGCTCACCCCGGAAACCCTGCCATATTGCCCGCGCATGGAGCGGCCGGGAGAGGGGTAACCGGTGGTCATGGAGCACTTCACGATCGCGACTGTCGCGGAGACGAACCCGGATTTCCGCCGGGTCCTCTGGACCGGAAAGCACACGCAGCTGGTCATCATGACCATTCCGCCGGGTGGGGAGATCGGCGAGGAGGTCCACGAGGTGGACCAGATCCTCACCTTCGTCAGCGGCGTCGGCCAGGCCATGGTCTCCGGGCAGACCCGCAAGGTCGCTCAGGGTGACCTCGTGGTGGTGCCGGCCGGCCACAAGCACAACTTCACCAACGAGGGGCCCAACCCCCTGGTCCTCTACACCGTCTACGGCCCGGCCGAGCATGCCGACGGGGCGGTGCACAAGACCAAGGAGGAGGCGGACCGCCTGGAGGAGCAGGGCAAGGACGAGCCGCCGCAGGGCTGAGCCGTCAGCGGTGGTGGGGCGAGGTCAGGTAGTGCTGACGTAGCAGTTCCTTGCCGTAGTCGTTGCCGTTCGGGGTGCGGACCACCGGGTGCAGGTGCAGCTGGCTGGGGCCGTCGGCGCGGGTCTTGCCGAACGCCCCGCCGAGCGGCCCGGGGGCCTGGCAGTCGACCTCGATCCAGACGACCGGGCTCTGCACGCGCAGGCAGAACGCGTCGGTGCGGCCCGTACCGCCGATCCAGGCCGCGTACGTGTCGGTCAGGTGGGCGCGGATCTCCGCCATCCGCGCCCGCGCCACGTCGGTCTTTCCGCGCTGCACGAAGAGGCCAGACTGGCGGCGACCTCCTCGGTGCAGGCGGTAACCGTGGCCCCGTCGATCTGCAGGGTGGTCGGTTCCGACCCCCAGAAGCAGGGGCTCATGACGACCTGGTGGCCGAGGACGAAGTAGTTGATCACCAGGTGGTGGCCGTCGAACTGGAAGCCCCACGGCTCGGTCGCCGACGGGGTGCCCATCAGCGTCCAGTAGTAGAGCTCGTCGTTGAAGACGGCGCTGTTGCCGACCAGTTTGCCGGCGGCGCGGTTGATCTGGCGGATCCGCTCGGTGGTCCGCAGCCCCTGGGCGCTCAGCGCGGACGTCAGCAGGGCGGTGCCGAGGGCGTTCTGGCCGTCGTCGAGGTGGGCCAGGCTGATGCCTTGCCGGGGGAAGCCGCCCGGATCGAGGTTGCTCCACAGCCGCCACTCGGTCGAGTGGATCGTGAAGTCCTCGGTGATCGTTTGATTTCCCGAGCCGGGACCCCGCCCGGACCCGGCGTCCCACTCGGTGACGGTGACGGTGACGGTGACGGGCTCGTGTCGGCCCAGGCCCTGGTGGTGGCGCCCGCGGCCATGGTCGCCACCGCGGCGGCGCCACTGGTGAGGAACACCTTGCGCAGGAAGCCCCGGCGGTCGTCCCCGGCAGATTGATCCCGTTCGGTCATGGCGAATGCCCTTCGGTCCGCGCGGACCCCACCGGTCCGGCGGCGTGGACGAGCATCGATGCCGATGCTGTGCATGGGTACGACGGAGGTTGAGTCACCTAGGAAGCGCGAAGGTTCCCGGCGGGCAAACTTGCGCACTGGGCATGTTTTGTGGAAGCTTGTATTCGGCAACCATCGAAACAACCCGGAGGCGCTGCCATGGACGCCGCCACTGCTGAGCTGGGCGCGCGACTGCACGACCTGCTCAAGGCCATCCGCCGGATGAAGCAGCGCCGCCCGGCCGGGCTCGTGGGCATGCTCGTCGAGGTCGACCGGCTCGCCGGCGGGTGTCACGCCCGGGAGTTGGCCGCCCAGGCGGCCCTCGATCCCTCCACCGTCAGCCGCGCGGTCGCCGCGCCGGGGGGGCGGCGGCGGGGGGGGGCGCTGCCCGCCCCCCCCCCCCCGCGGGCCCCCGGCC
>NZ_JBFBAD010000026.1:67305-96104 GCF_040682075.1 Actinoplanes sp. NPDC051411
AACCCACCACCGACCGCCGCGCGGTCGCCGCGCTGGTCGGGCGGGGGCTGGTGGCCCGCGAACCGGACCAGCGCGACGGGCGGGCCAGCGTCCTGGTCGTGACCCCGGCCGGGCGCGCCGCCCTCGACGAGACCGCCGGCTGGTACGGGGAGATCTTCGCCCGGGCGCTCGACGGATGGACCCCGGAGGAGATCGCCTCGTTCAGTCGCGCGCTCGAGCGGTTCGCCGGCGCACTCAACTCTCAAGAAGGCATGGAGGCCGCGCGATGAGCGCAACCACCCTGACGGCTCCGCCCCCGGCCGGGCCGATGAACCACCGGCGCACCCTGGAGGCGCTCAGCGGTCTGCTGCTGGCGCTCTTCGTCGCCATGCTCAGCAGCACCGTGGTCTCCACCGCGCTGCCGAAGATCATCGGGGCGCTGAACGGTTCACAGACCCAGTACACGTGGGTCGTCACGGCCACTCTGCTCGCCGCGACCGCGACCACGCCGATCTGGGGCAAGCTGGCCGACCTGTTCAGCAAGAAGCTGCTGATCCAGGTCTCGATCGTCATCTACGTGGCCGGTTCGATGGTGGCGGGCCTTTCCCAGAGCGCGGGGCAGCTGATCGCCGCCCGTACGGTCCAGGGCATCGGCGTCGGTGGCCTGCAGGCGCTGGTCCAGGTCGCGATCGCCGCGATGATCCCGCCGCGTGAGCGCGGCCGCTACAACGGCTACCTGGGCGGCGTCATGGCCCTCGCCACGGTCGGGGGCCCGCTGCTCGGCGGCCTCATCGTCGACAGTTCCTGGCTCGGCTGGCGCTGGTGCTTCTACATCGGCGTGCCGTTCGCGGTCGTCGCGCTCGTGCTGCTCCAGATCACGCTCAACCTGCCGGTGTTCCGGCGGGAGAACGTCAAAATCGACTATCTCGGCGCGGCCCTGATCGCGGCCGGCGTCAGCCTGCTGCTGATCTGGGTGTCGTTCGTGGACAGCTCGTTCGCCTGGCTCTCGTGGCCGACCGCCGCCATGGTCGTCGGCTCGGCGATCCTGCTCGCGCTGGCCGTTCTCGTGGAGTCGCGGGCCGCCGAGCCGACCGTGCCGCTGCCCATCCTCCGCGAGCGCAACACCGCGCTGGCCATTCTCGCCAGCCTCGCGGTCGGCATGGCGATGTTCGGCGGCGCCGTCTTCCTCGGGCAGTACTTCCAGATCGGCCGCGGCTACAGCCCGACCGAGGCCGGCCTGCTGACGATCCCGCTGATGGCCGGCGTGCTGCTCGCGTCGATCGTCGCCGGGCGGATGGTCAGCGCCAGCGGGCGGATCAAGCCGTACATCATCGTCGGCGCGACCGTGCTGGTCGCCGGGTTCGGGATGCTCGCCGTCGTCGACCACGGCACCGCGCTGTGGTACCTGGGGATCGGCATGTTCCTGATCGGCGTGGGTGTCGGCATGACCATGCAGAACCTGGTGCTCGCCGTGCAGAACAGCGTCGCGCTCAAGGACATCGGCGCGGCCAGTTCGACGGTGGCGTTCTTCCGGTCGCTCGGCGGCACGATCGGCGTGTCGGTGCTCGGGGCCGTGCTCGCCCACCGGGTCACCGCCCAGATCACCCACGACCTGGCCGCGGCGGGAGTTCCGGCCTCGGGCGGCGCGCCGGGCGGAGGCACCCTCAACCTCACCGGACTGCCGGAGCCGATCGTGCACATCATCCGGGCCGCGTACGGCGACGCCACCGGGCACATCTTCGGAATCTCGGCGGTGATCGCGGTCGTCGGCATCGTCGCCGCGGTTGCGCTGCGGCCGGTCATGCTGCGGACGAGCCTCGACCTGCCGGACGAGGTGACGGCGGCCGCGGTCGCCGCCGACGCGGTCGACGGGGCGCCTGCGTTTGATCAGCTGGGCTCCGCGCGTACGGAAAGCGAGCCGGCGCCGGAGCACCGAGGGTGAGGTGGAACCGGCCGGGCTCGGCGAGTAAGGACCGGGGTGGTCGCGGACGCCAACGAGAGTGGCCCCCACGAACACCCTCGAACTGTTGCTGCGCACCGACGCCGGTGATGCCGGCTGCGGCGAGACCGTCGCGATGCTGGACGTCTTCGCCGAACTCGCCCTCGTCGACCCGCCCGATGCCGTGCGGCGACACCCCGGAATCTCGGTTCATCTAGGCGCCTGCGACGCCTGCGCCCTTGATTTCGAAGGGCTTCTGGCGCTGGCCGGCCCGTGACCGAAGACGGGCCGGCCGGTGTGGGATCCGGGTCAGGAGACCGCGATGCCCTCGGCGCCCGCGCTGTCGGGCACGGTCACCGACGCGAGCGGGGTGAGCTTGCCGCCGTGGCCGATGGCGAGACTGGCCAGCGTGCCGGTCGCGCCGCCCTGCACGTAGAGGCGGTCGCCGGCGGGGTTGATCCCGGCGTCGACCGAGCCGGGGGTGGAGGCCGTGTTGCCCTGGCTGGTCAGTTTGCCGTGGCTGTCCGTCAGCGTGGTGACCGAGCCGCTGCCCGCGTTCGACGCGTAGAACACACCGTTCGCGCCGACGATCCAGCAGGTCGCCGTCTGGCCGGTGGCCACGCTGGAGATCTGGGTCAGCTTGCCGGTGTGGCCGATGGTGAACGTGGCCACCGCGTTCGGGCCGCCCTCGGCGAGGACCGCCCGGCCGGCCGGGTCGAAGTCGACCGCGAACGGAACCGCGCCGTCGACCACGGTCGTGGTGGGCTTGGCCGACGGGCCGCCCAGCCGGTCGACGCCGAAGACCTCGACGGCGTTGGTCGACGCTTTGGTGGTGACGATCAGCCGGCTGCCGTCCGGGGTGAACGTGACCTGGCCCGGGGTGTGGGTGAACTCGCCGGTGTCGGTGGTGATCGGCAGGTTCAGCCGGCGGTGCCAGGAGGCGACCTTGACCAGGCGCGAGCCCAGCCGCAGGTAACCCTGGATCGAGCCGCCGTCGCGCGCGTTGAGCACGTAGACGGCGTTGCCGTGGCTGGTGACGCTGACCGGGAAGGCGCCCCCGGTGGAGATCACCTGCAGGCGGTTCAGGTGGTCGCCGTGTACGCCGAAGACGGTGAGCGTGTCGCTGCCCGCGTTGACCGCGTACAGCAGGTTGTGGGCGCGGTCGAGGGTGAGTGCGCCCTGCGAGGCCACGTGGTCGGCGACCGAACCGTTGAGTACGCCGCCCTTACCGCCCGTCGAGTAGGTGCCCTGCTTGTGGAGGGCGCTGTCGTAGGCGACGACCGCGTTGCCGTCGGTCCCGTCGGTCGCGACGAACACCGCACCGCCCCCGCTGTGGCTGGGGCCGGCCAGTGCGGGGCCGGCGAGCGCGGTCGCGCCACCGGCGGCCGCCGCCAGGATCACGGCGATACGAGCTGGGGTTTTCATGGTTCTCCTTCGGTTGGTTATCCGGCACAGGGTTCGTGTCGGGCCACCGGGGGCTTCTTACTCCACGTCATGGGTTCGTAAGGTCTCCGGCGGTCGTTAACCGATTGCTCCGTCGCGTAACCAGTGAAACCCTGATGACGGTTACCAGCCTCGAGGGGGAATCATGTTCTGCGACATCGAGCTCGCCGGCCGCATCGAGCGCGCCGAAGCTCAGTTCATCGGCGCATGCGGCGCCGCCGCCGCCCGCCGGCGAGGCGACCGGACCGGCTTCGTGATACCGATCGCCGGCGGCGTCGCCAGCTACGCCGAACCGGACTCACCGCTGAACAAGGTGGCCGGCCTCGGATTCGCCGGCCGTCCCGATCCGGCCGGCCTCGACGCGGTCGAGCGGGCGTTCGCCGGCCGGGACGCGCCGGTGCAGCCCGAGATCTCCAGCCTCGCCGACCCCGGGCTCCTCGAAACACTGGCCCGGCGCGGCTACCGGCTCGTGTCGTTCGAGAACGTCCTCGGCCGGCCCCTGGGCGGCGTCGTGGAGCCGGTGGCGCCGCCCGGCGTCACCGTCGACCACAGCGGTGACGACGAGTTCGAGACCTGGCTCGGCGTCGTCGTCGAGGCCTCGCTCAACCCGGACACGCAAGGCGTTCCCTGGCACGAGGAGTTCCCGCGCGCGATCCTCGAGAACGCCGAGCGCGACGCGGCCGGCCTCGTGCGGCGCTACCTCGCCCGTTTCGACGGCGCGCCGGCCGGCGGGGGCAGCATGCGCGTCGCCGACGGCATCGCGCAGCTCACCGGGGCCGGCACGGCGCCCGCCTTCCGCCGCCGGGGCATCCAGAGCGCCCTGCTCGCCACCCGGCTGGCCGACGCCACCGCGGCCGGCTGCGACGTCGCGGTCATCACCGTCCAGCCCGGCTCCCGGTCCCAGCAGAACGCGCAGCGCCGCGGCTTCGGCCTGCTCTACACCCGGGCCGTGCTCGCGTTGCTCAGCTGACGACGAAGTCGGCCATCATCGCCATGTCCTCGTGCTCGAGGTTGTGGCAGTGGAAGACGTACCGGCCCGGATGATCGGTGAAGCGGACCAGAATCTCGGCCGCCTCGGCCGGCCGGAGGTCGATGGTGTCCTTCCACCCGGCGTCGTACGGCCCGGGTTCCTCGCCGTTGCGCCCGAGCACCTGGAACTGTTCGAGATGCAGGTGCACCGGGTGGTGCACGTCGGTCACGAAGCGCCAGATCTCGGTCCGGCCGAGCCGCGGCGTGGCCAGCGGGCGGGCGGGGTCGTAGGCCTGCCCGTTGATGGTCCAGCCCTCGTCGCCGTGGTTCTGGAACAGGAAGGTCCGGGTTGCGGCGGCGTCGGCCGCCCGCAGCACGGGCGACGACGACAGCGTGGCCGGGATCCGGGTGTCGTCGGCCGGTGTTGCCGTCCGGGCCGAGACGTCGAAAGCGAGCACGTCAGCGGTGCTTCCGGTGCCGAGGGTGTTGCGCAGCCGCACGCGCGTGCCGGGACGGTAGCGGGCGAAGTCGACGACGACGTCGAACCGTTCGGCTCCGGCGAGCTCGATCGCGTCGAAGGCCCGCGGCCGGTCGAGCAGGCCGCCGTCGCTGCCGATCTGCACCAGGCCCCGGCCGCCCGGCGGTGGCGGGTCGAGTTCGAGGCGGTAGCGCCGGGCGTTGGAGCCGTTCAGGATCCGGAAGCGGTAGTGCTGCCGCGACACCGCCGCGACCGGCCAGGGCGCGCCGTTGACGAGGATGACGTCGCCGAGCACCCCGTTCATGTAGGGCTTGGTGACGCCGGGCGTCGCCGGGCCGATCGAGGGGTAGGGCATGGCACCGGCCGCGTCGAACGACCGGTCGACGATCATCAGCGGGATGTCGCGGTCGCCGCGCGGCAGCGGCAGCGCCTCCTCCTCGTCGTCGTGCACGAGGTGGAAGCCGGCCAGGCCGCGCCAGACGCTCTCGCCGGTGAAGCCCATCCGATGGTCGTGATACCAGAGCGTGGCGGCCCGCTGGTCGAGCGGATAGGTGTAGTCCTGCGAGCCGATCCGGGAAACCCCCGGCCGGGCCGCCATGCCGGGCATGCCCGGCATTTGATCCGTACGCCCGGACGCCGTTCCCACGGGCAGCAGCAGGTCGCCCGGGTAGCCGTCGCTGTCGTGCGGGGTGTGCCCGCCGTGCAGGTGCACGACGACCGGCTGGGGCAGGCGGTTGGTGTGCCGGACGACGACGCGCCGCCCGGAGCGGGAGGCGAGGGTGGGTCCGGGAAAAGTCCCGTTGTAGGTCCAGAGTGGAGTGTGGACGCCGGGCAGGATCTCGGCGGTGGCGGCCCGCTGCGTGATCTCGTAGTAGTCGGTTGTCGCGTCGGTCCGCGCCGGCTTCAGCGTCGCCGGGATCGGCAGCGGAACCTGATAGGGCCTGGGCAGCGGGCGTCCGCTGCGGAGGAGCAGTCCCGGTTCGCCCGCGGTCACGACGCTGCAGCCGGCCAGCGACGGAACGAGCGCGCCCCCGGCCGCGACCGCGGTCAGCGTGAGAAAGCGGCGCCGGTTCACCGGTGGCTCGGTTTCCACGCCTGAACCAGCAGCAGCACGATTCCGGCGATGATGGCGGTCCCGAGGGGGACGTGGACGGCGAGCGACCGTCGATAGCCGAGGAACGTCTGCAGCGCGAGCACCGCGAAGTAGAGAACGCTGACCCCGGTCGGCCAGAACGGGCCGCGGCCCGGCCGCCAGACCAGGACCGCGGTCACGACCATGACCGCACTGGCCGCGACGGTGATCGTCGAGTTGGTCCGGTGGTAGCCGAGCATCTCGAAGTGGCCGGACAGGAACGACCCGGCGAACACGGCCTGGGCGAAGGTCAGGATCGCCACGACCGTGACCGCGAGGCGGAAGAGCTTGATAGTCACGAGCCAGATAGTTGCATATGAAGTAGTTTCAAGTGAAGGTAGTGTCGGGTTTTGAGTAGCATGGCGGCATGCCCAAGGTGTCGGACGAGTACCGCGACGCGCGGCGCGAGCAGATCCTGGCCGCGGCGCGGCGGGTCTTCCGGCGCAACGGCTTCCACGCGACCTCGATGCAGGACCTGTTCGCCGAGGCCCAGTTGTCGTCCGGGGCGGTCTACCGCTACTTCCGGAGCAAGGACGAGATGGTGCTGGCGATCGCGGAGGACGGCATCCGCGGCGTCATCGCGCTGATGGCGTCGGTGGCGCGTGATCGCGACGGCCGCTCGATCGGTGAGGCGCTCGCGGCCGCGACCGAGCTGGTGCGCGAGAAGGACGAGCAGGACGGGCTCGCCGGCCTGGGCATCCAGGTGTGGGGCGAGGCCCTGCGCAATCCCGACCTGCGCGAGTCGTTCGCGACCATGCTGCGGGGCATCAAGACCGAGATCGCCGAGGTGGTCCGGCAGGATCAGGCGGCCGGCCGGCTGCCCGCCGGGGTGCCGCCGGAAGACCTGGCCGGTGTGCTGGTGGCCGTCCTGCCCGGCGTCATCCTGCAGCTGGCCATGTTCGGCCCGAAGGAGTCGGCCGGGCTGCCCGACGCCCTACGGGCTCTCTGGCCCGCCTGACGGATAGGTGAACCGCGTGAGCAGATCCATGAGCTGCTCCGCCTCGCCCGGGCGCAGGTGCGAGACCAGCGCCTCGGCGATCGGCTGGGCCGCGTCGTGGGCGGCGTCGAACGCCTCCAGCCCGGCCGGGGTCATCTCGACCGCGCGGATCCGGCGGTCGCCGGGGTGCGGCCGGCGCACCGCGTAGCCGGCCTCTTCCAGGTCGTCGACGATGCGGACCATGCCCGCGGTGTCGCGGCCGATCTTCTCGCCGAGCTCCCGCTGACTCTGCGGGCTCTGCTTGGCCAGCTCGATGAGGACCGCGAAATGGCGTAGTCCGAGCCCGAGCGGCCGGACCGCGGCCGCCAGCTCGCCGGCCGCGCGGTCGTGTGCGCGCCGCATCACGAGTCCGAGTGCGAACGGCGAGGTGTCGCCGGGCAGGTCGGTAGCTCGGGCTTTCCGCACAGCAGGACGCTAGCACGCATCCGAGGGGTGCCCGGAGACGTGGCTATAATCAAAAACGAACGTTCGTTATCGTTTTATTGTCGTCGCCGAAGGGGACCCACATGCCGAGCAATCCGCTGGTCAAGCACCCGCCGTGGCGGCAACTCCTGATCGCCTCCGTGGTGGTGCCGGTGGCCATCACACTGGCCGTGATGGCCTTCACCTGGCCCGCCGCGCGCATCGCGCCCCGCGACCTCCCGGTGGGCGTGGTGAGCGACGGCCCGGCCGGCGAGAAGGTGGCGCTCGGGCTCGGGCAGACCCAGCCGGGCGCCTTCGACCTCCATCTCTATCCGGACGACGCGGCCGCCCGCCGCGCGATCGACGACCGCGACGTCTACGGGGCGTTCGAGGTCACCCCGGAAAGCGTCACCGTGCTCACCGCGACCGCCGCGAGCCCGGCGGTGGCCCAGCTGCTCACCACGGTCGCCCAGAAGGTGGCCGGCCCGCCGGCCCGGGTCACGACCGTCGACGTCGTTCCCTCGTCCCCGGGCGATGCGCGCTCGTCGGTGTTCAGCTCGATGATGTCGCCGTTGGTCCTCGGCGGAGAGATCCTCGCCGTCGTCGTGGCGGTACTCATCGGATTCCGTCCCGCCCCGCGGCAACTCCTGGCCCTCGGCCTCGTCTCCGCGGTGACCGCCGGCGGGGTCTATCTCGTCGTCCAGGGCTACCTCGGTGCCTTGCCGGGAAACCGGCTCGGCGACTGGGGCGCGCTGGCGCTGACACTGTTCGCCCTGAGCGCGACCACGGCCGGGCTGGCCACCCTGATCGGGCCGGGCGGCGTGGCGGCCGGGGCGGCGCTGATGGTCTTCGTCGGCAACCCGTTCGCCGCCATCACCTCCGCTCCCGAGCTCCTGCCCAAGGCGGTGGCCCGGCTCGGCCAGCTGATGCCGCCGGGAGCCGGCAGCAACCTGTTGCGGAGCACGGCCTACTTCGGCGGTCACGGCGCCGCGATCCACGTGGTGGTGCTGGTCGCGTGGAGCGTCTTCGGCATCGTCGCGATCATCGAGGGGCATCGCCGGGCCGCCCTGCGTCACGCGGCCCGGCACCGCGTCGAGCCGTTCGAGGACAGCCCGCTGCACGAGGCCCTGGTCCACGACTCCCACCTGCTCGAATCATGACGCGGGCGGCCCGGCGGGGCAGACACGCCCGGGTGGTCACCTCGACAATGGGCGCATGAGCCAGACCACCCGGACCGAGGCGTTCAGCGACGGCGTCCTCGCCATCGCGATCACCCTGCTCGTGCTCGACCTGCACGTGCCCGTGCGGGCCGCTCTCGAGGGCTCGCTGGCGCACACCCTCGCCCACGACGGCTGGCCGACCTACGCGGCGTACGTGACCAGTTTCCTGGTCATCGGCATCATCTGGGTCAACCACCACGGCGTGTTCGAGCTGGTCGACAAGGTCGACCGGGTCACGCTGTTCCTCAACCTGATGCTGCTGATGACCGTGGTCGCGATCCCGTTCACCACGGCGCTGATGGCGGAATATCTGACCGACGAAGGCCACGACGCCCGCACGGCCGCCCTCGTCTACAGCGCCGTCATGTTCGCGATGTCGGTGGCCTTCGCCTCGCTCTACAGCTATGTTGCCCGGCACCCGGCCCAGCTGGCCGAGGGCGTCGACCCGGTCGCGGTGCGCCGGTCGATCGTCCGGTTCAGCGTCGTCGGCCTGCTGCTCTACCTCGCCACGATGGTGGTGGCACTGTTCAGCGCGCAGGCCTGCCTGATCGCCCACTTCGCCATCGCGGTCTACTACTGCTTCCAGCAGATCCGGCCGGCCGGGCTCAGGCGTCCTGACTCGCGCCGCGCTCGATGGCCTCGGCGAGCCGCCTGATGCGGCGCAGGCGCGCGTCCCAGGCCGAGCCGACCGAGGTGAGCTGGGCGACCGCCCGGGCGAACTGGGCGTCGTCGATCTGGTAGCGCTTCTCCCGGCCGGCCGCGACCGCCCGGACCAGGCCGACCCGATCGAGCACGCCGAGGTGCTTGGCGACGGCCTGGCGGGTCACCGGCAGCTGCTGGCTCAGCGTGGTCGCGGTGTGCGCGCCGTCGGCCAGCAGCAGGTCGAGCATGTGGCGGCGGGTCGGGTCGCCGATCGCCGACCAGAGCTGGTCGTCGGGGGTCACCGGCGTGCTCCGAGCGTCTCGGCGTACGGCGCCAGGCGCGGCAGGAACAGCTCCCAGCCGCGGACGTGGTCGCGGTACTGCTCCTCCAGCACGGCGGCCTCCCAGCCCCGCTCGCGGAACCCGGTCTCGGTGAACCGCAGCAGCGTGCCCGGGCCGGACGGCGTCAACTCGAACGTGACCAGAAAGGAGTTGGTCTCGGACGCCTCCTCGCCGACCGGATGGGTCCACCGGAACGAGAACGTGTGCGGCGGCTTCGCCTCGACGACCGTGAACGGTTCTTCGCTTTCGCCGCGCCCACGGTCGGCGAACGAGAGGTGGCCGGTCGATCCGGGGACGGGCGCGAACTCCGCCTCGTCGGCCCACCACCGCGACACGTGCTCGGGCCGGCTGACCACGTCGAAGACGACCTCGGGAGATGCCTCGATGTAGAGCTCCCGCTGGATCGATCCGAACTCCATGACTAACTGTAAACCGCGTCCCCTCGCGGTTTCGGATCCGGACACGCGGTGGCCTTCGAAGGGGATCTCACCCGCGGTTGAGCGGCGCGGCTAGCCTCGAATCATGTTGATCGCCGAGCGGACGAGCAGGTTTCGGGGCCGATACCGCATGGTTGCCGACGGGCGTGAGGTCGCGGTGTGGAACCCGTCGTGGTGGCGCACCGGTGGGAGCTTCGAGATCGGCGGGCACCGCTTCGAGGTGCGTTCCAACGGCTGGGGCACCAAGTTCCGGATGCTCGACCAGGCGGGCGACGTCCTCGCGCTGGTCGAGCGCGTCGGCCGCAAACACTGGTCGGCGCAGGCCGACGGCCGGGTCTACGAGTTCCGCCGGGCCTCGATCTGGGGCAAGGAGCAGGAGCTGATCGTCGCGGGTGTGCGGGCCGGCTCGATCCGCCGCACCAGCGGCTGGACCGGCGCCATCGAGGCCGACCTGCCCGGCGTGCCGCTGCCCACCCAGATATTCCTGGTCGGCGTGCAGATCGCCCACTGGCAGGCGCAGCAGAGCGCCGCCGCCGGTTAAGGCTGGACGAGCAACGACTCCAGGTCGGCGCGGGCGCCGTCGGTCCAGGGGGCCGGGCGGCGGGTCACCGGGTCGATCTTGATCGAGGTGCGGCGGCCGTTGGCGTACGCCCAGCCCTCGTGGACCGGCGTGATGCGGAAGCCGGTCACCAGGCTGCTGCGGCCGACGCTCTCGCTCCAGAAACGGACCGCCACCGTGCCGTGGCCCTCGATCGGCCGATCGTAGGTGATGCCGGCCTGGC
This sequence comes from Actinoplanes sp. NPDC051411, assembly GCF_040682075.1. Taxonomy (NCBI): domain Bacteria; kingdom Bacillati; phylum Actinomycetota; class Actinomycetes; order Micromonosporales; family Micromonosporaceae; genus Actinoplanes; species Actinoplanes sp. NPDC051411. Next base: position 78,067 of record NZ_JBFBAD010000026.1, read on the forward strand.
GGGGCAGGGCGAACGTGTCCGGCGACCGGCCGCTGGTGTCGAAGTGGTAGCCGCGGGCGGTCCAGTGACGGATCCACGCGCGGTCGACCAGGCCCAGGTAGCGCGTGTAATGCATCATGCCGAAGAGATCCAGCTCGTCCAGGTAGATGTCGACCGGCACGACCACGCCGGGTCTTGCGCTGATGTCATCGCTCACAGACTTGTAGACGCGGGACCGGGCCCGGAATTCACTTTGACCTTGAACTTTTCGAAGCCTTCACCGTTGTGATCGTCACCACTTGAGATAGTCAACTTTAGTGACTAGTTTGGCGGCATGAACGTCACTGAAGCCCGGGCCGAGTTCGAGGCGGCCTGGAACGACCCGCGGACCACCTCGGTCGACTTCCCGCCGGTCGACGTCAACCGCACACTCGCCGAGCAGTACGCGGTCAGCCCGCCCACCCGCATGACCCGCACCCAGGTGTGGGACATGGAGGTCCGCAAGGCGTGGGATCCACTGACATACATCCCGTACGTGGTCAGCACGGGCGGATCCTGGGCGCCCACGGATCTGCCCGACGGCCGCCGGCACCTGCGCCAGTCGATCCAGAAGGCGTGGCTCAACGACGACCGGGGCCTCGTACTCGAAGACGTCTTCACCGACCCGGCCGGCCGGCGGATCGTCTTCCTGGGCCGCCCCGAGATGACCGGCCCGGACGGTTCGCTGCTGCTGGCCGACCCCTACCAGCCGCTGTTCCACATCGAGCACGCCGTCGGCGGCACCGAGGACGAGCCGCTCAACCTGTGGCGGATCGTCGTGCTGACCGACGCGCCCGACCCGCGCTACGCGGCGGCGTTCGAGAAACAGATCGCGGCCGGCGGCCTGCCCGGCTTCCTCGAGACCTACCTGGCCCGCGACCTCGGCGTCACACTACGGCGGCGCTGACCGTCACGGTGACCGGCCCGACGCGCAGGATGCCGTCGTTGAGCGGAGTGCAGCGGATGCCGCCCTTGCCCCGCAACGCCTTCCAGGCGCCCGGGCCGACCGTCACGTCCATCCAGGCGCACGGGTTGGCCCGCCGGTTGACCCGCAGGCACACCGGCCCGTCACCCGAGTCGAGGCACAACTCGGAGCCGACCAGGTCGTCGACGGCGATCCCGGCGACCAGGATGTTGCGGCGCACCTGGATCAGACCGGCGCCCGGCGGCAGCGACTCCCGGGCGATCAGGGTGACGGCGGCGTCGCGGTGGGCGGGCCGGCCGAAGTAGCGGTCGCCGACGACGCCGAGACCGGCCCGGATCGCGAGGTGATCGACGACCTCGCCCGGCGGGGCGGGCGCCGGGCCGTCGCTCGGCCGGCCCTCGAACCGGTGTACGGGCGAGGCCAGCAACTGCACGATCTCCGGCACCCGCCGAAGTCTACGAGACAGGATTGTGTTCCGGGTTACGCCCTCGGCGTCGCGCATCCCACTACTGTCGGGGGCGGCTTCCTGGCCGAATCGCATGGAGGGGGCACCGATGGCCGTCGAGGTCTTGACCGCTAACCAGCCCGAGACGTTCTATCGCGGGGCCGGGCGGATCGCCGAGTTCCGCAACGTGCCGGCGCTGCCCGACCGACCCGAGGACTGGGTGGGCTCGGTGACCACGCGGTTCGGGCTCGCGCCGTCCGGGCTGTCGGCCCTCGCCGACGGCCGCGTCCTGGCCGAGGCGGTCGCGGCCGACCCGGCGTGGTGGCTCGGGCCGGACCACACCGACACCGGCGTCCTGGTGAAGCTGCTCGACGCCGGTCAGCGGCTGCCCCTGCACGTGCACCCGAATCGCAGTTTCGCCAACGCGCATCTGGCCTCGCCGTACGGAAAGACCGAAGCGTGGGTGATCGTCGCAGCCCGCCCAGACGCGTTCGTGCACCTGGGTTTCGCCCGTGATGTCGAGGCGGCCGAGCTGGCCGGCTGGGTCGACGGGCAGAAGAGCGACGAGATGCTCGCCGCCACCAACCGGATTCCGGTCGCGGCGGGCGACGCGATCCTCTGCCCGGCCGGCCTGCCCCACGCGATCGGCGACGGCATCCTGCTGGTCGAGGTGCAGGAGCCGACCGACTTCTCGGTTCTGCTGGAATACGAGGGCTTCGGGCTCGCCGACGGTCACCTGGGCCTCGGCTACGACCTGGCCCTGCAGTGCGTCGACCGGGCCGCCTGGAGCCCGGCCCGGCTGGACGCGCTCCGCGGCTCGGCGACGCGCCTGCTGCCCGAGGCGGCCGACGAGTTCTTCGGCGCCCGGCGCCTGTCCGGGGGCGACCGGGTTGAAGCGGGCTTCAGCATTCTCGTCGCGGTCGCCGGCGAGGGCCGGCTGACCGGCGAGAAGGACGACCTTCCGGTCCGGCGGGGCGACACATTGTTGATTCCGTACGCCGCCGGCCCGCTCCGCCTGGACGGTCAGGTCGAGGCGATCCGGCTGTCGGCGTAGTCCTCGACCCGGTTCCGGCCCGACAACGTGGCCCGGTAGAGTTGCTCGTCCGCGGCCCGCAACCGGGTCGCCGGACCGGCCGGGTGTCCACGGCGAGCTGCCCTTCCTTCGTTCGCCGAGGTTGAGCCAGGAACTGCTGGTCGAGCTGAAGTGCAAGACAAACCTGGGATGCGCGGCGAGCGAGCGTTTGATCGCCGGGGTTTTGTGCGTGGAGGCGTCACCGCCAGTATGCGCCCTGCGCACGTCTACGCCCGGATGCCCGCCGGGCAACACACCGAACTGATGACCGCCCGGCACGGCCCTGGCGTACCGCTACCCGCATGGTCATCGCTGTGCTGTCGGCCGCGGGCATGTCCGCGGCGGAAATCGCCGAAGTGCTGCACTACGACCCCGCCACCGTGCGCCGTTGGATCATCCGCCACCAGCGCGAAGGGCTGGCCGGACTACCCGACCGGCCCCGCAAAGCAGCCACCGCCTCGGCGGGCGTATCGGCCGGCTGCTGCCGACCCCGAAAGCCTGGACCACTGCCCGCCTCGGGCGCGCCCTCGGCCGGCCGGCGATCAGCCTGAGCACGCTACGACGCCGCATCGGTGCGTCCAGCGCCTGGATCTGGGACTTCTCGTCCACGCACAACACCACGGCGCGTGCGGGAGGGTCGAGGTGAAGACCGACGACGTCGCGGACCTTGTCGATAGTTTCCACCTGTCCTGCCGGTGTGGCTGCAACCCGGACGCCCGCCAGATCCGCGAGACCGCGGTCTGACTCAGTCGGGCCTCAGCCGCAAGCGACCGGGTCGACCAGGGCGTGGCGTCCTTCGGGGTGGTCTCCGACGTCGTGGTGATAACGCGTTCCACGTCCGCGTCGGCAATCGTGCGAGGCCGGCCGGGGCTCGTCCAGTCATCCTTCGAGCCGCTCCGCGGCAAAACGGTTACGCCAGCACGACCCGTGACCGCAACGCGATCGCCTGAGCGCTTGACGGACGCCGCGACCACGCCGGCAACTGCTCCCGCTCGTCGTCAGTGAGCACGATCGGCACTCCTGCCGGCAACGGCATCCCACCACCGTACCCACTGACGACGATTTAAAGACTCAGGATGCTAGACCGGCGTTTTCAGGGGTTCTTGCACCGCCCGTGGCATCAGCACCAGGGCGGCGAAGGCGAGCACGCAGCAGCCGATGATGTACCAGCTGATGCCGGTGCTCGACCCGGTCTTCTGGAGAATCCTGGTCGCGATCAGCGGGGCCGGGCCGCCGGCGATGACCGAGGCCAGCTGATAGCCGAGACCGGCCCCCGAGTAGCGCAGGTTGGTGCCGAAGCCCTCGGCGATCAGCGCGGCCTGCGGGCCGTACTGGATGCCGTGGAAGATCAGGGACACCACGATCGCGAAAAGGATCAGGCCCGATTCCTTGCTGTTGAGCAACCCGAAGTAGGGGAACGCGAACACGGCCACGAGCACGATCCCGGCGCCGTAGACCCGGCGTCTCCCGAAACGGTCGGACAGATGGCCGAACAGGGGCACGCAGATCAGGCCCGCGGTCGCGGCGATCAGGATGTCGTCGAGGATGCCGTCCCGGCCGAGACCCAGCTGCTTGGTGCCGTAGGTGAGCACGAAGCTGGTGAACAGGTAGAACGGCGCCTGCTCGCTGAGCCGGACGAACGCCGAACCGATGATCTTCTGCCACTCGGTGCGGATCACGTCGACCAGCGGACGGCGGACGACCGTGCCGGCCTCGGCGACCGCGGCGAACTCCGGACTCTCCATGACGCGCAGCCGCACGTACAGGCCGACGCCGACCAGCACGGCGCTGAGCAGGAACGGGATGCGCCAGCCCCAGTGGTCGAACGAGTCTCCGGTCCAGTCGGTCAGCAGCCGGAACACGCCGGTCGACAGGATCAGGCCGAGCGGCACGCCGAGCTGCGGCCAGCTCGCCCAGAAGCCCCGCCGGCGTACGCTGCCCCACTCCATCGACAGCAGAACCGAGCCGCCCCACTCGCCGCCCACGCCGACACCCTGGGCGATCCGCAGCAGGGTCAGAAGGATCGGTGCCGCGTACCCGATGGAACCGTAAGTGGGCAGCACGCCGATGAGCGCCGTCGCGATGCCCATCAGCAGAAGCGTGGCGATCAGCGTGGCCTTGCGGCCGATCCGGTCGCCGTAGTGGCCGAAGATGGCGGCGCCGACCGGGCGGGCCGCGAACCCGACGAACTGGGTGCCGAAGGACAGCAGGATGCCGGTGAAGGCGGCCTGCTTGGGAAAGAAGAGCGCCGGGAAAATCAGCGACGCCGCGGTGTTGTAGAGGAAGAAGTCGTACCACTCGATCGTGGTCCCGACCGTGCTGGCGATGACAGCCCGGCGGCGTGCGGCGCCGCCGGGAAGGGTTTCGGCAGTGCCCACAGTGGCCTCCAACCGGTTCCCTTGAATATCGTCCACGATCGATCAAAAGGTCAACCCGCCGCGGCCATGTCGTCTCACCGCCTCGGGGAACGGGCCGGCTCCGGCCCGGCCTCGCGGCCGGGAGCAGCCGCCGGGTACGTAGTCTGGGCGGCATGCCGCTGTACGCGTTCGAGGACCACGAGCCGATCATCGACCCCACGGCATACGTCCACCCCGACGCCGTCATCATCGGCGCCGTGACGCTCGGGCCCGAGGCCTCGGTCTGGCCCGCCGCCGTCCTGCGCGCCGACTTCGGCCGCATCGAGGTCGGCGCCCGCACCTCGATCCAGGACGGCACGGTCCTGCACACCACCGAACAGTGGCCGACGGTCGTCGGCGCCGACTGCGTGGTCGGGCACAACGCCCACCTGGAGGGCTGCGTGGTCGAGGACGGCTGCCTGATCGGCTCGGGCGCGGTCGTCCTCAACCGGGCGGTGGTCCGGTCAGGCTCGGTGGTCGGGGCCGCCGCGCTGGTGTCGGAGGGCGCCGAGGTGCCCTCGGGTCATCTGGCGCTGGGCGTGCCGGCGCGGTCCCGCCCGTCCGACCCGGCCCGGATCCGGGAGCTGATCGCGATGGGCGTCAGCGAATATCTGTCGGTTTCCGCTCGCCACCGGCGGTCCCTGCGCCGCCTCGACTAGGACAGGCCTAGGCCGGTTTGGCCGTGCACTGCACCTCGGCGCGGTCGACGACCAGGTCCTCGGCGGTCGGATAGCGGCGGTGCAGGGCGGCCAGGGCGTGCTCGTACGCGAAAGCGCTGTAAGGCGTCTCCCGCATCCGGACCACCGACTCGCGGACGGCGGCGGCGAAGTCCGCCGGCCAGCGCACCGTGTGCAGCGCCTTCACGATGTTGGTGTCCCGGTCGACCAGCACGATGCGGACCTTCGCATCCAGGTCGACGCCCGGGAGCCCGTCGTCCGGCTCGAACATGTGCGGGGTGAAGCTCGCCTCGGACCACCCGAGGATCGGGCCGAGCCGGTACGCCAGTACACCCACGTGCTCGCTGTCGACCCATGCGAACTGGGTCGGCGGCTGGGACACCGCTTCCACCTCGAGCGCATGCGGATGCGACAGAAAGATCATCAACTGGACGGGCTCCCCGACGAACATGCTCAGCGCGGCACCCTCGGGCCAGCTCACGTCCGGATCGAGCTGAGCACCCACCTCGACGATCATGTGCATGTCCGGAGCCTAACTTCGCACGGTTGCCATTTCGGCGGTATTAGGCCATCCGGGCGGCGCCCGGCGGCCGTGGAGGGATATCGGCCTCGGCTGGAGCGCGGTCGTCAGCGGTGGAGTGTCCATTAGGGTGGCGCCGTGAACACGATGCCGATGGCCCTTTTCCGGGACGCGGTGGCGACCGTTCCCGCCTATGCGGAGTTCTTGCGGCGAAACGCCATCGATCCGGGCCGCGTGGCCGATCCGGCGGCGATTCCGCTCATGACCAAGCAGAACTATCACCAGGTGTTTCCGCTGTCCGAGCGGTGTCGCGGTGGCCGGCTGGAGAGCGCCGACATCGTGGCCCTCTCGTCCGGGTCGTCGGGGCGGCCGACCGTCTGGCCGCGGTCGGCGGCCGACGAGGAGGCGGTGTTCGCCCGGTTCGAACAGGTGTTCGCCGACGGGTTCCGGGCCGCCGAGCGCAGCACGCTGGCCGTGGTCTGTTTCGCGCTCGGCAACTGGGTCGGCGGGCTCTACACGCTGGGCGCGGTCCGGCATCTGGCCGGCCGGGGCTTCCCGCTCACGGTGGCGGCGCCCGGCAACGACCTCGACGAGATCCTGCGGGTGGTCGGGGAGCTCGGCGGCCGGTACGACCAGGTGGTCCTGCTGGGCTATCCGCCGTTCGTGAAGGGCGTGATCGACGCCGGGATCGCGCGGGGGGTCGACTGGCCGGCCTACCACCCCATGCTGGCGCTGGCCGGCGAGGTCTTCAGCGAGCAGTGGCGCGAGTTGGTGGCGTCCCGGGCCGGCGCCGACCCGGTGACCGACATCGTTTCGCTGTACGGGACGGCCGACGCCGGCGTACTGGGTAACGAGACCCCGCTGAGCGTGCGCATCCGGCGGTTTCTCGCGTCCCGCCCGGATGTCTCGGCCGAGTTGTTCGGCGACGCGCGGCTGCCGACCCTGGTGCAATACGATCCGGCCACCCGGCTGTTCGAGGAGATCGAGGGCGGGACTCTCGCGTTCAGCGCCGACGGCACGGTGCCTCTGGTTCGCTATCACATCGCCGACGAGGGCGGTCTTTTCCCGCGCGAGCGGCTGATCGAGCGTTGCCGCCGGGAGGGGTTCGAGCCGGGCGACGGGCCGGACCTGCCGTTCGTCTACGTCTTCGGCCGGTCGCTGTTCACCGTCTCCTACTTCGGGGCCAACGTCTATCCGGAGAACATCACCGTCGGCTTGGAGCGCCCCGATGTCGCCGAGTGGACCACCGGCCGGTTCGTGGTGCGCACGCTCGAGGACGACGACCGCGATCTGGTGCTGAACGTCGTGGTCGAGCTGGCGCCCGGCGCCGAGGCGACCGCGGACCGGCGGGCGGTGGCGGCCGAGTCGATCCGGCGGGAGCTCGGGCGGCTGAACAGCGAGTTCGCGCACTACGTGCCGGCGGACCGCCAGACCCCCGACGTCGAACTGCGACCGGCCGATGACCCGGAGTTCTTCCCGCCCGGGGTCAAGCACCGCTATACCCGGCCGTAGGTTTGATTGTGATCTATTTCCGGTGGTTGAACTTCGGTGGTGGGGATGCGTTTAAATCAGGAACAGGTGGCGACCTAACTCGTCGGTAACCGCCTGGCCAGGCAAAACGCCACGGCGTACGGGCCCCGGCGGGGTGGCCGCGACGCCCGCCGGCGCCGGCGGGCCGGCCGTGTCCGGTCGGAGCCGGTTGCGCCGCAAATGATCGCTGCCGGCGATCCGGTACCGTTCCGCCGTGTCTCCTACCGTGCCCCGCATCGTCGCCGGTCGCTACCGCCTGGTCAAGAAACTCGGCCAGGGCGGTATGGGCCGGGTCTGGTCGGCCTGGGACGAGCTGCTCGGACGTGAGGTCGCGCTCAAGGAGCTGCTGCTGCCCCAGGGCATGACCGACGACGAGGCGGAGGCCCTGCGCGAGCGGGCGCTGCGGGAGGCGCGGGCCATCGCGCGACTGGCCCATCCGAACATCGTGCGGTTCTTCGACGTCGTCCTCGACGACGGCCTGCCGTGGATCGTGATGGAGCTGGTGCCGTCGAAGTCGCTGCACGAGCTGGTCCGCGAGGACGGCCCGCTGCCGCCCGAGCGGGTGGCCCGGATCGGCCTCGACCTGCTGGCCGGGCTGCGCGCCGCGCACGCCGAGGGCCTCCTGCACCGGGACGTGAAGCCGGCGAACGTGCTGGTCGCGACCAGCGGCCGGGTGGTGCTCACCGACTTCGGGCTGGTCTCGCTGGCCGGCGACTCCGGTCTCACCACCACCGGCATCGTGATGGGTTCGCCGTCCTACATGGCGCCCGAGCAGGCGCTCGACGAGCCGATCGGGCCGCCCTCCGACCTGTGGTCGCTGGGTGCCACGCTCTACCTGGCGGTCGAGGGCAAGCCGCCGTACCTGCGGAAGTCGCCGGTGAGCACGCTGACCGCCCTGGCCACCGAGCCGCCGCGGCCGCCGACGCAGGCCGGTCCGCTGCGGGCGGCGCTCGACGGGCTGCTGGAGAAGGACCCGGCCCGCCGGGCCGACGCGGACACGGCCGAGCGGCTGCTCCGCTCGGCCATCGGCGAAACGGTCCCCGCCGCGGCCGCCGGCCCCGTCCCGCCCGTCGTGAAGCGGCGACGTCTGGGCCGCGTACTGTGGCCGGCCGCCGCGCTCGCGGTGGCCGGCCTCCTGGTCGCCGTCGCGGTTTTCCATCCTTTCCAGGCGCCGGCCGGTGTGCGGGCCAACGACTCGGCGGCCGGCGCTTCGGTCGCTCCGCTGCTCCCCGCCTCGTCGGCTCCCACGGTGCCGGTCTCGCCGACGCCGGCGGCCAAGCCGTCAAAGACCGCGCCGAACACTCCGGCCAGTCACGCCACGAGCCGGCCCGTTCCGCGCAGGCCGCAGGCCTCGACCAGCAAGGGCGGCACGGCGGTCAAGGAACCCGACCTGTCGAAGTTCAACACCGTCTACTACCTGGCCCACGCCAACGACCTCTACATGACGGCCGACGACGGCGGCGAGTCGCCGCTGATCGCCTACCCGCAGTCCGCGGGTGCCTGGGAGACCTTCGACGAGATCGACCTGGGCAACGGCTCCATCGCTCTGCGAGCGGAGATCAACAACAAGTTCGTGACGGCCACCGCCACCGAGACTCTGATCGCCACCAGCGATCACGTCGGCACGGCCGAGACCTTCGGGCTGATCTTCAACAGCGACGGCAGCGTCTCCTTCAAGTCGAAGACCAACGGCAAGTACGTCACCGTGCCGGCGGGCACCGCGAAACCGCTGGTCTGCGACAAGTCCTCGATCGGCGAAACCGAGAAGTTCACTCGCTCGATCATCGGCCAGACGGGCTGAGATCCGGCCCTTTCCGCGTCCCCTCGCGCCTCCGGCCGACCGCTTCCGCAGCTTCTCCACGACCAGGTGGAGGCCGCCGAGAACCAGGCCGAGGGCCATCCCGAACGCCGCGCCCAACAACGGCGACCCGGCGAAGGTCGCGCCGCCGAGGCGGCCGAGGCCGATCGTGTACGCCGCCCAGGCCGCACTGGCGAGCCCGGTGAACAGCCCGTACCGCCCCAGCGGCATCGACACCGAGCCGGCCGTCATCGCGGTGGCGGCCCGCCCCCACGGAAGGAAACGGCCGATCAGAATGGCCGTCCCGCCGTACCGGAGAAGCGCGCGCTCCGCTCTCACCTTGGCCGCGACCAGGCGGCGGTGGCGCAGCCGTCCGCCGGCCTTGCGCCCGAGCAGATAGGTGACCCGGTCGCCCGCGAAGCCACCGAGAGTGACCGCCACGGCCAGCGCGAGCAGGTTCGGCTTGCCGGTCGAGGTCAGCGCGCCGAGGCCGATCACCATGGCCTCGGTCGGGATGACCGGGAGAAACCCGTCGACCGCCACCGCCACGAGGACGATCAGATAGAGCCACGGCGAGGTGACCAGCGGCATCAGGTGAGTGAGCATGTAACTGAACGTACGGATCGCGAGGCCCCGGCACATTGGGGCCAGTACGCCAAGCCGAGGTGGGGGTAGCACCACCACGGCCGCGCGGGCTCGCGGTACCCGGCGTAGTCAGTGGGCGGTCACCGGCGTTAATGCGCCATTGCGCAAATGCGACGTTGCCCCGGGACGGTTCTTGATCAGAAACTGATCCAGATCTGTCGATCGAGAGGATCGCCCATGCTTCGCCCGCGCTTGGTGGCCGTCACGGCTGTCCTTGCTGTCCTCGCCCTGCCCAACCCGGCTCACGCGGCTCCGCCCCCTCCGGTTGGCGGCGGTGCGGCCGACCGCCCGGCTCTCGGCGCGGGCTGGAAGCCCGGGTCGGTGACCGTGCCCGAGAAGTCGATGTCGACCGGTGGCGTGCCGCTGCCCCCGGCCCCCGCCGGTCTGGCGCCCGAGCCGCAGCTGACCTCGCCGGCCGGCCTGCCGGACAACTACGGCCTGACCAGCTCGTTGCAGAGCTTCCTGAACGCGGGCGGCGTCGACGCCGTCGGCGCCTTCCCGTTGCTCGGGCAGCGGTACGGCGAGCTGCCGGGCGCCGGCGAGATCATCACGAACGTGTCGATCGGCGATCTGACCGACTCGACCACGGTCGTCCGGGACGGCCGGCGTTACCTCGACGAGCCGTCGATGCCGTTGATTCCCACCTATGTGGCCGGGCCGGACGGCACGCTCGACCCGGCCGGCTCGACCGAGGGCCAGGATCCGGCGCTGGGAGAGGTGCTGCTCGACTTCGGCGTGATGGCGCCGCTGCCGCACGACCGGCAGCGCCCCGAGAACCCCGGATCGGCCCTCACCGACCTGCTCGGCATCGCGCCGGGCGCCCGGTATCGGCTCGTCGTGCCCCGGGAGGCGACGTTCGAGGGCATCGGAGCGGCGCTGCTCGCGGCGGCCCACCAGACGCCTCGCCCGAACGTCATCACGGCCAGCCTGGGCTTCGGCACCGACACCGAGGGCTTCCCGGGCCGCTATCTGGAGGACGACCCGGCCCTGCGCTCGGTCATCACGACGATCGTGCGGCGGCTCGGCATCGTCGTGGTCGTCTCGTCGAACGACGGCACGCGGCTCTACACCCCGGCCGCGGTCGGGCCGGACGGCGGCAGCACGCCGACCGACCTGGCCCGGCCGGGCGCGCGCACGACCACGATCGACGACGTTCAGTCGTCGACCACGCCGAGCGAACTGCCGGACAGCGGCGCCATCGCGGCCGGTGGCACCACATTGGACGACACGCTGGCCACGCCCCGGAACGCGGTCGGCGGGACGGTGGCCGAGACGCGGATCAGCGGTGGCGGCAACTTCTCGTCCGGCTTCGGCACGCGGGTCGACCTGTCGGCGCCGGGTGACGGCATCGTGGTCTTCCAGCACACGGCGGGTGGTGGCCCGTCCGACGTGACCCCGGTTCTCGAGGGCGGCACGTCGGCCTCGGCGCCGGAGATCGCCGCGGCCGCCGCGGTGGTGCTGCAGGCCGGGCGGCTCGGCGGCCACCGGCTTTTGCCGGCTGACGTCCGCGAGCTGCTGCGTCGGACCGGGCGGCCGGTGGCCACTCCGGGCCAGATCGACCGTACGCTCCAGGTCGGCAACCAGATCGACGTGACCGCCGCGGTCTCCTCGCTGCTGCCCCGCGTCACCTCGCCGGAGTTGCTGCGCGTCTCCGTCGCGCACCGGGTCACGATGGGCGACCTCGGCGGCGAGTTCACCGAGAACACCGACCCCGGCCGGCTCGACCTGCAGACCGGCGGCACCGGCGAGGGCCTGGTCGGACCGGTCACCTTCGGGCTCGACGTGACCGGCGTGCCGGCCGGTGCCGACTACGTCCTCAAGGTGGGCTCCCGCGAGTTCCGCAACTCCGTGCCGTCGATCCGGGTGCGGCCGGCCGACCTGCTGACCGCGGCCGGGCAGCCGCTGGTGTCCGATGAGGACCGGACGGTGGCCTACACACTGCAGGCCCGCCTGCACGGCCGGGTTCTGCTGAGCACCGACCGCACCATCGTCGTCGGCCCCACCGACGGGAGCTACGCCGAGGCCGTCGCGCCGACCGCACCCGCCACGGCCGTGGGCGGGCGGCCGGTCACCGTGCACTACGACCTCACCGGAGTCCGCGACCTCAGCAACCCGCAGATCGTGGTGTCCGAGGTCGGGCACTGGAACCCGGTGCTGGCGCCGCTGTTCACCCGGGCGTACACGGTCGACCTGACCGCCCCGAGCGGCGACGTGACGCTGCCCGCCTCCGCGTTCACCGGTGGGTCCGGCATCTACGGGATCGGCGTCGTTCAGCGGTCGTCGAGCACCATCAACACGTATGGTGAATTCGCGCCGATCCTGATCGGCCCCGCCGACCTCGGCACCCGCCCGGCCGCGCCGACCTTCGCCCACGGGGCGCACGCCGCGACCGTGACGCGGACCGCGCCGAAGTTCACGCTCGACTACGCCGTGCCGGGCCGGACGGCGGCGACGCTGGAGATCTCGGCGCCCGCACCGACCGTCTACGGCGCGGTCAACACGTTCACCAACGCGAACGGCAGCGGCCGCGACGCCGACGGGTTCACCAGCGGGTCGGTCGTCTTCCGGAAGCTGCCGGCCGGCCACGGCCGGGTCACGCTGGACGCCCTCTCTCTCGGCCTCGGCACCTCCACTGTGTACAACGTGCGGGTCATCGGCTCCGGGCAGGCGTCGCCCAGCTCGCTGCTCGAGGTCGACGACCGGGTCGCGCCGGCCGACGACGTCATCGACAGCTTCGGCATCGCCGGGGCGTCGTCGGTCGTGGCCGTGCACGACTCCTCCGGTGGCGCGCTTCTCCGCTACGACGCCACGAAGGAGACGTGGGGACCGGCCATCGCCCGCTCGTCCTCTCGTTACGAGGTCGTGGGCGTCGACGCGGCCGCTTCGCGAGTGGTCGCGCTCGCCTACGGCGCCGATGCGACCGCGGTGCTCACCTTCGACCTGCGCAGCGGCCGGCTGGTCGGGCACTACGAGGTCGGCGACGACTACACGCTGCTCGGCGGGCGGCTCGACGCGGACCGGCACCGGGCGGCCTTCCTGGTCCGCCGCACCTCGGACAACGCCGATCTGGTGCTGCCGCTGGACGCGCGGGCCGGCACGGCGGGACCGCTGATCGCGACCGGGCAGACCCGGCGCTACCAGACGATCGACCTCGACGCCGCGACCGGCCGGTTCTACCTGGCCCACCTCGGCGCCGGGCCGGGCTGCTTCACCGCCGCGGCGGCCAACGTCGCCGCGGTCGACCTGAGCAGCGGCACGGTCACCCCGTCCGGCTCGCTCTCCAACTGCGCGGCGTTCTTCGCCGCCGGGACGACCGACCTCTACCAGGCGGTCTACCGGTCCTTCTCGGTCAACCTGGTCGGCAGCCTGACCCTGCAGCCCCTCGACGCGGCCACCATGACCACGTCCGGCGACCCGGTCGCGCTGCGGCAGCAGTTCCCGCTCGGCCTGACCGTCGACCCGTCGCACGGCATCGCGCTGGTGCCGTTCGCCACGCCCGCACCGGCGCCGGTGTTCGGGTTCCCGAACGGGATACCGACCGACAGCAACGCCACGGCCGAGATCCAGGAGACCGACGGCACCGTCCGGAAAGGATTCGCCTTCACCGAGGGCCTCTCCGCCGGCTACGACAACGAGACCAACCGCGGCCTCCAGCTCGACCCGGCCACCCGTACGGGCTGGACGTTCGGCCCGGACTCCCGCCAGATCCGCCAGTTCACCTACTGACCGGTCATCGGTCGGCCGGCGGCCTCAGGCCGTCGTGGAGCTCCCGCACCAGGGACGACACGACGGCCTTGAGGCTGCCGTCGTTGGCCGCGGCGACCGCCAGCTGGCGCTGGTAGCTCGCCCCGTGGTCGATGATGTCGCGGATGCGGTCCAGCTGCGCCGAGCACCCGAGCGCGTCGGCGATCGGCGCGAGGGTGGGCAGCAGCCGGTAGAGATCCTTGGTGACGAGCCGTTCGTCGCCGGCCGCGTTGCGGATGATGATGGCGTCCATGCCGTAACGGGCGGCCCGCCACTTGTTCTCGCGCACGAACCAGGGCTGCAGCTTCGGCACCTCGCGCCCGGCGTCGAGCTCGCGGGAGAAGTGTTCGACCAGGCACTGGGTCAGGGCCGCGATCGCGCCGATCTCGTGCGCGGTGGAGATGCCGTCGAACGTGCGTACCTCGATCGTGCCCCACCGGGGGGAGGGCCGGATGTCCCAGCGCAGTTCGGTGAGTGCCTCGATGACGCCGGTGTGCCGCAGATCGGCCACCATGGCCTCGTATTGCGGCCAATCGGTGAACTGGGGCGGCAGCCCGGCGGTCGGCAGCTGCTGGAACATCAGCGCCCGGTTGGAGGCGTAGCCGGTGGTTTCCCCCGCCCAGAACGGGCTCGACGCGCTCAGCGCCTGGAAGTGCGGCAGGTAGGTGAGCAGCCCGTCGATGATGGGGAACACCTTGGCGCGATCCTCGACCGCGACGTGCACATGTACGCCCCAGATCATCATCTGGCGGCCCCACCAGCGGGTGCGGTCGATCAGGGTGTCGTAGCGCGGCTTGCCCGGCGTGACCCGCTGCTGGAACCACTGGCTGAACGGGTGCGTGCCCGACGAGATCAGGTCGATGCCCATCGGCTCGGCGAGGTCGCTCAGCCGCTCGACGAGGCCGGTGAGATCGGCGACGGCGTCGCGGACCCGATGGTGCGGCCCGCTGACGATCTCGACGGTGTTGGTGAGCAACTCCGTCGTCGCGTGCGGAAAGTCGGCCCGGGTGCCGATTCGCGCGAGCAGTTCCGGGGCGGCCGGGGCCAGCTCGCCACTGCGCCGGTCGACGCAGGCGATCTCCCACTCGATGCCGAGGCGCGATCGCTCGGAGGTGGCGAAGTCGATCCGCATGAATCAGCGCTCCGCCGGAGTCATGCGGTCATGCTATCCCGGCCCCGCGCCGACTTCGCTGCGCCGATTTCGGTCGCCGGCTGACAAAACGCGCTGATCATTGACATGGGCCGTGGTCGATCTTACGGTCACAAAAGACAAACGATTTAACTATTAAGGTCGGCAGTCCATGTCAATGACTCGTTCTGTCCTCGTGCGCGGCGTGATCGGCGCCGCCACCGCACTCGTCGCCACCCTCGCCGGCGCGCTGCCGGCCAGCGCGGGCGGCAAGCATCAGCCGACACTTCCCGACCACGTGTTCGCGCCGTACTTCCAGTCGTACAACGGCACCGACCCGGCCGCGATCAGCCGTGCCTCCGGCGCGCACTACCTCACGATGGCGTTCCTGCAGACCCAGACCACCGGTTCCTGCGACATCCTCTGGAACGGGGACCCGGCGACGCCGGTCACGCACTCCCAGTACGGGCCGCAGATCGCCGCGATCCGTGCGGCCGGTGGCGACGTCGTCCCGTCGTTCGGCGGATACGGCGCCGACAGCACCGCCACCGAGATCGCCGACAGCTGCACCGACGTCGGCAAGATCGCGGCCGCGTACGAGAAGGTCGTCACCACCTACGGCGTGACCCGGCTCGACATGGACATCGAGGACATCTCGCTGGACAACACGGCCGCGATCGACCGGCGCAACCAGGCGATCCATCTCGTCCAGCGCTGGGCCGACCGGCAGCACCGGCCGCTGCAGATCGTCTACACGCTGCCGACCGCCCCGGCCGGCCTCGAGCAGAACGCGATCGACGTGCTGGCCAGCGCCATCAAATACGGCGCCCGGGTCGACATCGTCAACATCATGACCTTCGACTACTACGACGACCAGGCGCACGAGATGGCGGCCACCACGAAGACGGCCGCCGCGGGCCTGCTCGGCACGCTGCACACGCTCTATCCGCACCGGCCGGAATCCCGGCTGTGGAACATGGTCGGGATCACCGAGATGGTCGGCATCGACGACTACGGCTCCGGCGGCGAGACCGGCCCGCTCGAGGTGTTCACGATCGCCGACGCCCACGCGGTCACGGACTGGGCGACTCGGCACCACATCGGCGAGCTGTCCTTCTGGGCGGTCGGCCGCGACAACGGCGGCTGCCCGGGCACGCCCGGCTCGGACGACTGCTCGGGCGTCGTGCAGGGCCCCTACCAGTTCACCCACATCATGGCGCCGTTCACCCGGCGCTGATCATCGGGAGGAACTGAGCGGGCGTGCGCCCTCCGGGCGCAGCCCGTCGAGAATGATGCCGAGGTAGCGGCGCCAGAGATCGGGCGCCGCTTCCGGTACGTACGTGGTGACGTAGTGCGGCGCGCACATCATCAGGATCACGTCCATGCCCGTGACGTCGTCCCGGACCGCGCCGGCGTCCTGGGCCCGCCGCACCAGGGCGGTGATCGCATCGAACAGCGACCGTCTCGCCTCGGCGAGGCGGTCGTTGACCGTCGTGGCGCCGCGCAGGAACGACAGGTCGAGTTGCTGCTGCTTGCCCGCGGCCTCGCCGAGGAACTCCTCCAGCGCCGGGCCCGCGTCCGGGCGCCCGGCCAGGTGCAGCGCCAGCGCGGTCAGTGTGGTCACGCGGTCGAGGACCACGGCGGCCAGCAGGTCCTCCTTGGTCGGGAAGTGGCGGAACACCGTGCCCTTGCCGATGCCGGCCCGGCGGGCGATGTCGGCGACCGAGGCGTCGGGACCGTGCTCGGCGAACTCGGCCTCGGCCGCGGCCAGCAGGGAGGCGCGGTTGCGGGCGGCATCGGCTCTCACGATGGCACCTTAACAAGTTGACCGGGCGGTCCGTTAAGGCTTAACGTGACCGGACGGTCCGCTTAGTTGGGGGAGACTCGCATGAAGGCACTGATCGCGCGTGGATACGGCCCGATCCTCGAGGTCGGGGAACTGCCGGTGCCGCAGCCGGGGCCGGGACAGATCCAGGCCCGCATTCACGCCGCCTCGCTCAACGCGGCCGACGTGCGGCTGCCGCGCGGCGACTTCCGCGACCACGTGCGGCTCGACTTTCCGCACGTGCCGGGCAACGACTTCGCCGGCACCGTCACCGCGGTCGGGGAGGGCGTCACCGCGTACGGGACCGGGGCCGAAATCTTCGGCCATGCGATTCCCCGGGCCCTGCGGCACATGGCCGGATCGAAGAATCCGAGCATGACCATCGGCACGCTCGCCGAGTACGCGGTCTTCGAGGCGAACACGCCGTTCCTGGCCCACCGGCCGACGAGCTTGAACATCGGGATGGCGGCCGCGCTCCCGACGGCCGGGCTGACCGCCAACGCGCTGATGGCGACGGCCGGATCCGTCGGCGGCGAACGGCTCCTCGTGATCGGCGCGACCGGCGGCGTGGGCGTCACGGTGCTGCCGCTGCTGGCGCGGGCGGGAGCGCGGGTCTTCGCCACCGCGACCGACACCGACCGGGATCTGATCGCCGGCCTCGGCGCGACGCCGATCGCCTACGGCGACTACCCCGACGGCGTCGACACGGTCTTCAACCTGGTGCTGCCCAGCGACCAGCTGGCCGACGCGGCGGCGCGGATCCGGCCCGGCGGCCGCCTCTACACGATCACCTTCCCGCCGCCGGGCCCGTCCTTCATCAACCGCGACGACGTCCGCTTCGAGCTGGTCCTCGACGTCGACGGCACCCTCGGTGGGATGGCCGAGGTCGCCCGGCTGACGACGACGATCGGCGCCGAGTACACATTGGACGACGGCGTGCGGGCCCTGACCTCGTTCGCCGATCGGCACACCACCGGCAAAGTAGTTGTGAAGATCCCGTGCTGAACCTTGTCCGCCCTCCGGTCCGGGCGCCAGGATGTCGATCATGAGCTTGGATGCGGCCGGCCCGCTGATCTCCGGGGTGGCACCGCCCGCCTCGCGAGGCCGTTTGACCGGGGCCGCGGTTGCCGCCGCCGTGGTCCTGGCGATCGACGCGGTGGTCGCACTGGCCGGAACCGTCGTCCTCGCGCTGGGGGTCCTCTTCACCGCCACGGACGTCCCGCCCCGTTCGGCCTCGCCGAAGTAGCTGAGGGTGGGGTAGGACTGTTCGGCCCAGCTGCGCGGCGTCCGCCAGATCTCGCCCGGGAACGTGCT